>JAKVAZ010000011.1 GCA_022447225.1 Fuerstiella sp.
TCATTTTGAGTTTCAGGAAACACACGACCTGCGCAATGCCGCTTCCGGCGATCCCTGTCCACGATGTGCAGCAAAGCTGGAAATCGTTCACGGCATCGAGGTTGGCCACGTTTTCAAACTGGGAACAAAGTACACCGAAGCGCTGGACGCCGACTGGCTTGACCGTCAGGAGAAGAAGCATCCCATCATCATGGGTTGCTACGGAATCGGCGTCACACGAGTCGTCGCGGCAATTGTGGAAACCTGTCACGACGATGGCGGGATCCTCTGGCCGGCAGCGGTCGCTCCGTACACCGTCGAAATGATTCCGCTGAATGTCACTGATGAAGCGGTCATGAATGCGGCCAACTCTATCTATGATGAGCTCAGTTCAATCGGGATCGACATCCTGATGGATGACCGCGATCAGCGTCCGGGATTCAAATTCAAGGACGCCGACCTGATCGGTCTGCCTGTGCGGATCATCGTGGGTGGCAAGGGACTCAAGGATGGAATCGTCGAAGTCAGGCGTCGCACCGATTCAGAGGCCACTCGCGTTCCTCTGACGGAAGCGGCATCGTATGTGCAGGAATTGATTGGAAAGCTGTAGCTCAAAATAGCTGCGAAAATCGACGAGCTTCATCTCAACGGCTGCCTGGAGGTCTGAACTACGAACGATCGCTGATGACCTCTCCACCTCCCGGAAGGCCGAATTTCCAACCATTTTTTGACTCCTCGGGGTAGTCGAGGTCGCCAATGAGGGATTCCTCGCCCTCCGCCACGATTGATGGATCGCCGGGGTGGGATTTAATGCTTATTCAGTCGTTTCCGGGTGGCTGAGACTGCGGATTGAATCACTTATGATCCTTGTCCGTGGCTTCGCCCTTAATGCCTTCAGGCCCAACAAAATGATCCTTGTCCGTGGCTTCGCCCTTAACATCTCCAAGCTGATTCATGTTGTCTCCGGAATCCGCGTCTATCTGGTTACTGAGTTCGACCACAGCGGCGGATTCAGGCGAAGGAGCAACCCAAAATCCATCCGCACCGGGTTGCTCCTGCAGTGATGGATTACCAGCGATGATCCAGCCGTTTTTTTGGCTGTTTGCAACTTCCTCATGACCGCTCGTGTCGACCGTTGTCTCGAGGCTTGGATTGCCGATGATCGTCCAGTCGTTTTTTTGGCTGTTTGCAACTTCCTCATGGCCGCTCGTATCGAGAGCAGCCATGCCGGACTCACTCGCGTCGAACTCGGAGAAGGTGGGAAGGTTTCCACCCAGGTCCACCGCCTGAGTATCAACGCTGCCTAACACCGCGCTCAACATGACTCGATCTTCCAGTGCTTCTGTCTGAATTGCAGTGTTTTGTTTTCTCCTGCGCGGTCGGAGTCGTTGACTTGTCAGTCCCTGGATCCCTGCCCATTCTGAAAACGCTTTTCCGCAATTGCTCATAAAATTTGATCTCTCGTTTGGTTGTGGTTAATTCCCCGTGACTCACCCAGACAAATGCATGTCCTGTGCCAATAGGCAAAAAACGTCCACGGGACTGTATTTCACGAGGGCGGACGTCACTCGTGAGGAAAAGTTCCATCAGTATGCAGCGATGTGCCACAAACAACTGCAGCATTTTGCGATGCTGTGCAGCAGGATCACGCAAAACGGATTCAATTGAGAAAACATCGTTTTTTGTGCGGTCGTTGGACAGCCTCTGTGTGTTTCATCCCCTGTCGTTGAAAGTGAAACTCACTCTTCAAATACGAGAGGTTCCTATGTTTTCCGCATCCCAAATATTCAAAAATATATTCCGGACTACCAATCGGCGCCGATCTGTTCGGCGCAGATCTGCAAGTGTGCCGTTCGCAGTCGAACGGATGGAAAGTCGAATGTTACTTTCCGCGGCGACTGTGGGTGGTGTTGCGGGCACTGTTGTCCAATTAACCGACGCGAGCCCGGAAGCTCCCGACAACGTGGCGATCCTCGGACAGGCGAATGGTGTGAGCGCGAGTCCGGAAGCTCCCGACAATGTGGCGATCCTCGGACAGGCGAATGGTGTGAGCGCGAGTCCGGAAGCTCCCGACAATGTGGCGATCCTCGGTCAGGCGAATGGTGTGAGCGCGAGTCCCGAAGCCCCCGACAACGTGGCGATCCTCGGGCAGGCGAACGGTGTGAGCGCTCTCGTTGCACAGGAAGGTGAGGCACTGATGAATACAGGTCTGGCGGACCATTAGGTTGTCGATGGAGTCATGGATGCCGGACACACCAAAGACGAAGCCTTTAATCCGGGTGAAACGGTAATGGACGAAGACCGGATACAGTGGGTTGAGCCAGCCAATCACGTTCTTTGGTAACAAGAGGTACGAATCTGTCAGAACGATGCCACGCCGTTTCTCCAGCGTGGCATCCGGACAGGCATGTCGTTAGTTCTCCGGGGCTGCTTCGTCGGCCCCGGAAAGACATCGTCTTCGACCGCACCGGGTTGTATGAGGTCGTAACGACTTCTCGGTGTGGAACTGGGACGCCAGTTTACCCACTGCGCTGAGACTTGCTCCGAACCGCCTGGTAATATCCCGGTATGAGCCATCTGCTGGCTCGTAAACGAAAACAATCCGCTCCGGCAAATTGATGGAAAGACTCGCAGTCATCATCAGCTCCATGAGTGACTGCTGTTTTAAGCTCGACCGGTTCCCTGGCTGCTTCTTTCTGGAAACGGTTCTAGTTAACGTCGGACCATCGAGCGGTTTTTTCCTCGCGGAGGGAGATGTTGGCCAGATGGGCGGCGGCAGCCGACCGGACTCCTTCTTCGGCGGGACAGGAAGGTTGCGCCCGTGTGCGGACGCAGTTCACCCAGTCACGAAGGTGATACAGTGCGCCGTCGACCTCCTGATAGAAATCCAGTCCGAGAATGTCACGCTTTCCTTCGATCCGCTGACGGGGTACCACTTTTTTTCCGCGTTCCGGTCGCAATTCATAGCGGCCGCGGTCGCAGTATAGGTTTGCCTCGGTGCCCATCAACAGCAGTGATGACCGATTCTGGTGGTTGACGAACGTTCCTTCGAAGTACGCCTGCAGGCGTACTTCGGGATACGACAGCAACGTTTGTACCGTGTCGGGTGTTTCCCAAACACCTGCGGTAGCAAAGTGATTGCCGATGCTCATCGCCAGTTCCGGATTACCCATGTCGAGCATCCAGTAGGCCGTATCAATCCAGTGCACCATCAGATCTGTGAAGATTCCGCCTCCAAAGTCCCAGAACCACCGCCAGTTTCGCATCCGGTACTCATCGAACGGCTGTTGCGGAGCGTTACCCAAAAACTGCTTCCAGCGTACGCTGCCAGGATCGATTCCGTATTTAGTTCGCCCTCGGTGATTTGAGTTGCGATTCCAGGAAAGCCGAATCTTGTGAATTGCGCCCAGTTGCCCGGATCGCACAATTTCGCGGGCTTCCTGCAGATGTGGGATGCTTCTTTGCTGAGTGCCGACTTGGACGATGCGCCTGTTTTCATTCTGGGCGGCGATCACTTCTGCAGCTTCATCCAGATCGTGTGTGAGCGGTTTTTCGACGTAGACATCCTTTCCGGCTGCACAGGCATCAACCGTCATTGGTACGTGCCAATGGTCGGGCGCAGCAATCAGTACCGCGTCAATGTCCGGCCGTTCCAGCAGACGTCGGTAATCGGTTCCCTCACGGATGGCCTTCGGATCCGCCAGCTTGGATCCTGTGGCCAGGTGTCCGTCCCACACATCGCAAACTGCGGCAAGCCGTACGTTGGGGATCATCGCCAATCGCGGCATCAGGGTTCTTTGAGCTCTGCCGCCGGTGCCAATGCAGGCGACATTCAATGTGTCATTTGCCGAATAGCCGCGGGCGGATTCAACAGGCATCGTTGACATCGCAGCGGCGCCCACAGCCAAAAACTGTCGGCGCGGAATATGATTGTTCATTGTGTAAGTTCACCTGAATCGGATATTGTGATCATTGGTTCTTCAGCACAGACGTCGCGTGTTCCGGCGATGTTGACACCGGTGTTCTACAAACTTAACCGCTGATATGGAGCAAAAAATGCTTCGCAGAGTCCAGGAAATTTCCGAAATGCTGCTTAGTCTGGCAGTCGTCATGGTGCTGGCGGAAGATGTCCTGGCCGAAAACTGGCCGCGATTTCGCGGTCCCGGCGGATCCGGTATAAGCAGTCAGCAGGGGCTGCCGGTCGAATGGTCTGATGCTGATTACGAATGGAAAACAGATCTGCCAGGACGGGGACATTCGTCGCCGTGTATCTGGGATGACCACCTGTTTTTGACGTCGGCCACTGACGAAGGCCGCACACGAATCCTGCTGGATATTGACGTGAACAACGGCGATGTTCGTTGGTCGCGATCGGTCGAATCCGCGACTCATCCCATCCACGACCTGAACAGTTATGCCTCAGGAACACCGACAACAGACGGCAAATATGTTTATGTGCTGTTTGTTTCCGATGAACAGATGCAGGTCACAGCCTGCGACTTCCAGGGAAACCAAATCTGGCAGCGGGATCTGGGGCCGTTCTTTCAGCGCGACGATCAGGTTCACGGCTGTGGAGCTTCACCGATCGTATTCGAAGATCTTGTCATCATCGCCAATCAGCAGGATGGCCCGGCATCGATCATTGCTCTGGATTCATCGACAGGTCATACCCGATGGAAAAATGATCGAACGCTGAGAATGACGGCTCATTCCACGCCGGTGCTGCTGCGACGTCCGAATTCAGAACCGCGGCTGTTTGTTTCCAATTTAGGCGACGGAATTGCGGCACTCAATCCGAAAAATGGTGAACTTCTGTTTCGCGCGGACGTCCTGGATGCCCGCTGCGTGGGTTCACCACTGGTAGCCGGTGAACTCGTGCTGGCCACCAGTGGCGGAGGTGGACGCGGGACATCCATGGGAGCGGTTCCCATTGACAGCAGCGGGGACCTGGATCTGTCGTCTGCGGTATGGACCCGCAACCGGGCACTTCCGTATGTGCCCACTCCGATTGCGGTGGATGAATCTGTATTTCTGTGGGGAGACAACGGCGTGGTGGTGTGTCTGGAGGCGAAAACAGGCGAGGAGACCTGGACCAGTCGTGTTGCCGGCAACTACTCAGGATCGCCTGTTTGTGCCGACGGTCGGATTTACTGTGTGGCCCAGGACGGAACGGTGGCCGTCATTGAAGCCAGTCAGGAATTCAGGCTTCTGGCCAGAAACAGTCTCGGTGAGCGTTCCCACAGCACGCCCGCGATTGCAGCCGGCAGAATGTTTATTCGCGGCTTTGAACATTTGTTTTGTCTGAAAGCCCGAACGGAACTGAATACACCGCCCCCGGAGTAACGTGTCTTCAGACAGTTCGTGTGTTCAGTGGCCGGTTAAATTCTGAGGATCGCCTGGTGCGATTTTGGCTGAGCTGAATCCGGCGAAGCATTAGCGGTGCTGTTCCATTCGTCGTGGGAAACGGTCTGACGACGCGACGCCAGCTGCAGCCGATAATTCAGCTGCGGCCGATAATGTAGCCCTGCGGATCGACGTCCTCCCGCAAAACTCGCAGCGATTCGTCGTCCGGCACCGGCGTGCGTCCGAGTGGCTCCTGAATGAGCAGTTCAAAGTCTGTGTTATCGCGCACTTCCTCCAGGGTGACCCCAGGATGCAGCGATTCGACCTGCATCCGTTTCGACTGCTGGTGGAACCCCATCACGGCAAGATTAGTGATCACTTTATACGGACCGGTTCCTGGCGGTAATCCGGATCGTTCTCTCGCGCCAGGTCCGTCCAGGAATCCGGGCGTGGTGATAAAGTCAACTCGTTCGGTAAAGCGTCGTCGATCGTGCGGGGTAATGACCAGAATCCGCCAGCACAAAGATCCCAGATCGTTGGCGCCACCACTGCCGGGAAGACGGACGGTGGGCTGCCGGTGGTCATCACCAATTTGAGTGGAATTCAGATTTCCAAACATGTCGATCTGGGCACCTCCGAGAAACGTGTAGTCAACCAGTCCGCGCTGGCAGGTTTCCATTACGTCTCCCATACTGGTGGCCATCAATCCCTGATAGAAAGTACGGGAATCCCCGACACTGATGGGCATTCGAGGCAGCAACGGACCGATGCCGCCGGCTTCAAACATCAAAGTCAGGTTCGGTGCGGTCGTCTTTTGTGCCAGCATGGATGCGGCACACGGAGCCCCCGTTCCGACCACCACCATTGCGCCGTCATCGATCAGCCGCGATGCCGCACAAATCATCATCTCCATGGAATTGAAGTCAGCCATGCGGATTATTTCATTAACTCTTCACGACGCAGTTCTTCAAGCCGTGCCGGTCCGGCACACAGGTCCAGATATTCAGAAAATTCATGAGTACCAAACAGAATACGATCAAGGAATTCCTGAAGTGATTCGGATTCCGCTTCTGCGGTGAGCCACTCCCGCAGGTGCACTTCGTCTGAGAAATATTCGTAGGGCATATTGCCCGGATAGCTGCCGAACGGCACTTCACAAACTGCATCGACGCAGTAAAAGGGAATCATCGTCGATGACGGATCCCGGCGGATTTCATCGTTGTCGATGAGTCGCTCGCAGGTGATGATCAGTTTTTTGGCAGCTCGGGCCACGTGGTAGTCGGCGACAGTTGTGCCACGAATACGGCAGTTGCCGAAGCAGTCGGCTTCGTGCACGTGAATAGCGGCAACATCCGGCCAGAGTGCCGGAACCGCAATCAGGGTCTCTCCGGTATACGGACAGGTGATCTGCTTAGCAGCGCTGTGCCGAAAGGTGTCGCTCCCCGCCAGTGAACGGACCGGCAGGAAAGATACTCCCATTGCCGCTGCCTGAAACCTGAGCGCCAGGGTGTAGTTTGACCATTCGCAGACGGCGATGTTTCCGCTTTGCATGACTCTTCGGGCGTGCGGTGAAAGTCCACGTGCTTCCAGTCCGACAACGTATGCCGCATCGACCCGATCAAACAACTGGCCGCGACCCGTGAGGTTCCCGGCGCACAGAATCTGAAAATCATGCGTCGTGGTGTGGCCGGCAATCCCGAGTTTCTGTTTTTTCTGACGCACGACTTCATGGATCACGGCCGTGGCAATACGGTCGCCGCCAAAGCCACCCGAGGCCAGATAATCACCGTCGTTAATAAATCGCGACACCGCTTCCGTGACCGACATGACCTTGTCGACCATGCCTTTGGGCTTTGTGCGGAAGTCGTTGCGGGCCGAATTGCAGTCGGGAGAACTGAAGAGTGGTCCGTCGGACTGTTGCTGCTTTACGATTTCGGTCATACAGGGTCAATCAAAGTAGCGGCCTGTTTACTGCTGTTCGAGGTAATAGGGGCGAAATTGGAATAGCAGCGGGTCCGCAGGGTCAACGGTCACTGCTACGCCTGCAACGTTGGGTGAACCAAAGACTTCCATGCGGGTAAAGTTCAGCCATAACTTTCCGGTGGCACGTCTGAATGGCTGGTCGATGCGGTAGTAATGCGTATCACCATGGATGCAGATCACTGGCCTGCGATATTCCTGAAGAAACGCGCGAACCGTGGCCAGAAAGTCGGTGAACCCTGGGTCTTGACCTTTTTCGAAGTCGGGGTTGGCATGAATCACAAGAGCCACTCCGCTGGCATTCGAGGCTTCGGCGGCAGCAAAACTTTCGTTAAGAAACGCGATATTCGCTGAGTTGCGCTGTTCGAATTCCTGCATCGCATCTGTGTTACCGGTACGCATGTTGTTTCCGCTGCCAACAACATGCGTCACAATGAACATGACGCCGGATTTCTGAAAACGGTAGTTCTCGACATACTGTGAAAACTGTGTGTGGCGGCTTTGATGAACTGCCTGAAGCTGGCTGAGACGCAGGGTGGATGTATCGTGAAAAAACAATTCCCGCAATTTGCCCAGACGTTCAATCGGATCCGAACCGGTACCGTGGCAGTCTGTCCATTCGTTGTCGCCGGGAGTGTAAACCACCGGCTTCGGGTACGTACGAAATATGTCTCGTATTTTGCCGAAGGTCTCATCACTGCACGGCATGCTTTGAGCTTTGATGTCACCGACATGCATCAGGAATGCAAAGTCTTCTCGCTCTGACTGCTGCAGAAGCCGACGAAACGGAAGATCCTGTTCCGGCTTGTACGGGAGATCGCCCGTGGCCAGAAACCGAAATCCCTTTTCCTTCTCGGCTGCTAAAGACGGAGACAGACAACACACCACACAGAAAATTGTGGCTGTAATCATTGAATGATTCATCAGGTTGGTTCCGGAAAGGAGCGAAGCTGTTCAGATGATTCGATCGTAGCCAGGACGACCGGAGAATTCGAATTCAAATCCCGGAAACCAGCAGATGCTGCCAAGCCGCAAAATTCCGGATCCGATTTCGAAGCAGCCCTGCTCTTTTTCGAACACTCGGGCTTCTCAATCGTCAATTCTGTTTTTGCAGCGTTTGGCCACCCGTTTTATCGACGCTTCAATTTGGGATCAGTTTTACGGACGGATACCAACTCACTGGATGACATCAGTCAACACCAGGCACACCGATGGTTTTGAGAATCGTTCTGAGTTCCGCGACCTCGTCATTTGTGAGTTCACGAGTTGGAAGACGGCTGGGCCCATGCGGGCGTCCGACAATCTTGAGAGCTGCACAGATGACCGGGCTTTCCGCAGCCGTTCGGTTCCACATCCGACCACGGAACTGAGACCATGGCCAGTTGATAGCCGTGATTTTTTGCTGAGCTGCCACATAATCTCCGGCCTCCAGAAGTTTCCAGACGGACAAGTCGTGTTCCGGCCAGATCGTGCACAAATGTGTGACAAAGCCCGTACCGCCGAGTAGATGATTCATAACGGACAGCCCCTGATTGTCGACAATCGCCAGTCGGTCTGAAAGTTCCTGGATGCCGCGCTGGTAGACGGAAGTATCCGGACTGGACCATTTCAGGGACACGCAGCGTTCCAGGGCTGCAAGTTCATTCAGCTGGTCAAGGGACATGTCGTAGCCCTCCCAGTGCGTGTTATAGATCATGATTGCGACTTTGCTGGTGGCATCATGCACGGCCTGAAACAAACGCAGACAGTCGCCACTGGATGAGGCATAGTAATAACCGGGTGAAAACTGAATTCCATAGGCACCGATCTCTTCTGCGTAACGAGCCATTTCAATTGTTACTGAAACGTTGGTGTCCTGTGCACCCACAAGCGTTGGCACACGTCCTTCGGCCGCTTCCACAATCGTCTTTGAAACGGCTTTGCGTTCTTCGATTGACAGCATAGGAAAGTCACCGCCCGCGCCCACGGCCAGCAGGACTCCGGATCCGTTGACGACGCCGTGGTCGATGACATAACGCACGTTTTCGCGGATGCCGGCGTGATCAATCGAAAGGTCCTCATTAAAGTTCGTTACCACGGGGATCATGGGACCGCGGAGTGACTGTTTGACTTCTTTGATGTCCATAAATGGGCTCGGTTTCCAGGGGGGTAACGATGTTGAAGTGTCAGCCTGGTTTCAGAATGCTGTCAGAGCTATGTCTTCTGAGGGCATTTTCGAACAGAGAGCTCTGTTCGAATTCGGAAAACCAGCTGACTTCGTGAAAAAGGAACCAGTACAGATCTGCCGTGGAACGCACGTCCGATCAATCTGCAGGCCATGCAATCCAGCAGGAAATGTCAGGAATCATGGGGCTGCAGCGATGGAATTCTACGTCGTACGCGGTGGTGGTTTCAACGAACGTAACATTCCCATCCCGGGGGATATACGGGTGTCATCGTGTGGTGAATTCAGGGGGCACGATCTGCACGTCGGCATCCGCGCAGCGACAAAGACTGTTTTCGACCGGAAACGCGTAAAGATACTCTTGATCTCAATGCTGCCGGCCTGCGTTGTATTCGTCCCCGCATGCTCGGTAGTGATGTCGATCATGGATGGTTATGGCCATGGATCAAGACAGGCGCCACTCGGTCGTGGTCCGGTTGGTCTCCATGGGATTGATTCGTACGATTGATACGACACATCAAGCCAGGGAGTTTCCAGACGTTGGTGCCCGTTCAGACGTGAGGTCAGGGCTGCCTCCAGCACACCAGTCGTTAAAAGGGTGCGTTCCACCGGATAAGCCGGTACTCCGCTGAGAAACATGTCTTCCACATTGAGTGACAGATAAGCAAAGTGGGCAAACGGTCCCTCGATGACATCACCGTGGCCCTGGGCATAAAACTCCGTGGCCACAATTCCGTCAGTCGTTCGGGCCGCATACGCTAAATCGCGGACGTATCCTTCGAGCATCAGAGCCACGCCGCGAAATCCGTCGCGATACTCAACCAGTATCACTGCCGGATTGCTGCAATGTTCTTCAATACGTCCATCCGGTTTGTTCTCGATCGTTGAGCATGCCGCCTCTGCCAGTTCGCGTGACCAGTGTCCGTCATCAGCAGCCTGCCAGACGGCGTCACCTTCCAGACAGGTCACCGCGGCGACACCGCTTTCTCCGCCTGCTCGGCGCTCCACCATGCACTCCAGCACTTCCAGCGTATGGAACCCGTAAATATCGAGCCCGGAGAACCCGATGGCAACAGCCTCGGACATTTCCGTGTTGCGATCATGCTCCAGCCACGGGTTCCGCCACACAAGCGGCAGTGAGGATCCCGCCATGAACGGTATGTCCAGTTCCGCAGCACGATCGACCATCCATTTTGCATCATGCCAGTTCCAGGACAGGTGCTTGTCGTTGAAAACCGGTATGGCACGGTCGCCGGTGGCGATCACACCACAGATTTGCTCCATGAAATATTTACGAGGAAAAAGTTGCTGTTCTTTTTCATTCCATGCGTAGTCCCCATGCTCACCGATCAGCAGTACGCCGTCGACAGCCAGTTTGTCCCCGCCCAGCGTCAGTGCCTTGACGATACTGGGATAGACCGGGACATCGTGCTCGTCAGCAATCGCGCGCCCCACGTCGTTCTCAGTGAACTGATCAATGTACATTGAGACCAGATCGACTCGAGGTGCGTGCCGACCCTCGTCAGTCGGAAACCCCTTGAGGAACTTCGTCACTACAACATCGGCATGGGAGCCGGCAAAATACTCGGTAATGATGGCAGCAATACGTTGACGTTCGGGCATGATCAGTCAGCCTGCGGAGTGGCGCGGAAATCTTTTCTCAATGTGAATACAATAAGAACCACGAGCAACCCGGCGCCGACACCGAGTACGATGGCATAGACCAGAAACACAGATCGCAGATCTGTGATGGAGCCCGTGTCGCGGAGGTAGCCGATGACCGGGTAGGGCCAGGTTCCCAGTACCGAAACCACGTTTAAGAGCCCAATGGCGGTCGAGCGCGCCGCCGGATCGACAACCTCGAACGTGGTGGTCCACAGATTCGAGAAATACAGCCAAACCCCGACTCCACAGATGAACAAGGCCGTCTGGATTACGATCGGGTGTTCAACTGTTGCGATGACGAAGATCGCAGGAACTCCGATGATCAGGCCGGCAATCTGTACGAGAAATCTGCCCGACATATGCCGCCGGGAGAGAAAATCGGCCAGGATGCCGCCTGTGAGGATGCCGATGGCTGCACCAATCTGAGGGGCCAGGGTCGCCATCAGGCCGGACTCCCCAAGATTCATCCCATAGTGTTCTTCAAAATGCTTAGGCAGAAAGTAGCTCAACTGCTGCCAGACGTTGCCAACCAGAACATAGGCCAACC
This sequence comes from Fuerstiella sp., assembly GCA_022447225.1. Taxonomy (NCBI): domain Bacteria; kingdom Pseudomonadati; phylum Planctomycetota; class Planctomycetia; order Planctomycetales; family Planctomycetaceae; genus Fuerstiella; species Fuerstiella sp. The sequence goes on from JAKVAZ010000011.1 coordinate 11,679, forward strand.
CCAACAGCAGAAAACTGGGGACGATCAATACAGCCTGGATCGTCCCGACCAGTGTACTGCCGGATTTGCCGAGCCCGGTGTCGCCACGCTCGGTTCGGTCCGGTTCTCGCAACAGCGCGCAGAGAGTGGCCACAACGACCAGTCCGAGGCCTGCGAACCAAAATATCATAACCCGCCAGCTGAACACATCGGCAAGTGTTCCACCGGCCCAGCCCGCCATGACGACCGCAACCGGCGAGGAGAGCAAATAGATGGCGACAGCACGGGAACGGTTTTGCTGAGTAAAACAGTCCGCCATGATTCCGGCAATCGCCGGGACACTCGCTGCCTGTGCCGCCGCAGACAAAATCCGCAGAATCAGGAAGTCGTAAAAACCCTGTGCACACCCGATGCCCGCCAGCAGTACAGTACTCAAACTGAGTGCCACGATGAGGATCGAACGCCGACGGAACCGATCGCTCAGATAGGCGACAAAGAGTGCCGACAGTGAATACGTTATCTGCCAGGCCAGCGTGGCAGAATGCAGTTGGCTTTCACTGAGATTCAGTTCCTTAAGCAGCGGTGTCTGAATGAAGGTGAAAACGCTGCGGTGCGTGTAGAGGATGAAATAGTTGAGCAACAGCAGGCTGAGAATGAACCATCGGTCGGGAACGCCGTGTGCGGACGGCATTGAAACGGCTGGTCTGTCTGACTGTAACCCGGCTGGCCGTTGAGAGGAGGTGTCTCCATCTGTTGGTTTGGATCCTTTCATGGATGCACCTTCGGTTCACGTGTTGATCTCGACATCGTTCCGGCCAAACAATATCAACTGGTCGTCCAGCCACCTGGACGCATGTACGGTGCCAATCAGGCCTGAATCCGAGCCTGCTCGACCAGCCGTTTTTCCAGCCGGGATTCGACAGGTTCCGGCAACGGGTCGGGCGCCCGCACCGACGGAACTCCGGATTCATCTCGCGTCAGTTCACAAGGCGGATCGCTCAGATCTTCAACGTAGAATTTTGAACTCGGAAAGATGTCGGCCGGATAGGAATTGTTGTCGAGCATCGCCAGAGCCGCACAAAATCCGGCCCCGCACGAACTTTCCAGCATGCCTCCGACCCAGCACGGAATGCCTGCATCGCGACCAATATCGTGAATTTGTTTTGCATTTGTCAGACCGCCCACGCGACCGGGTTTGATGTTGAAATAGCGACAGCTCTTCAGTTCGGCGGCCTGCCGGGCTCGGCGGGGTGTGGTCAGACTTTCGTCCAGGCACACCGGCGTTTGAATGGTGCGGGCCAGTTCCGCGTGGTCGACGAGATCGTCGTGCTGAAGTGGCTGCTCAATCATGGCCAGATTGAATTCGTCGGCCTTGCGGAACAGGTCAACGTCGGCCAGTCGGTATCCGCTGTTACAGTCGATGTGAATGGTATGATCGGGAAATTCCCTGCGCACGATGGCCAGCATGTCATTGTCCCAGCCTGGACGAAATTTTAATTTTGTCCGGGGAAACCGGTCGTCCACCGCCTGTCCAATGGAAGTCACCAGATCGTCGGTTGAATCCATCACGCCGAAGTCCGCGCCGACAGGAGCAATATCGCGATTGGCACCTAACAACCGATGCAACGGCTGACCTGTCAGTTTTGACTGCAGAGCCCACCAGGCGGTATCGAGAACTGCCTTGGCGAAGGGGTTGCCTTTGAACAGGTTGAGTTTCTGCTGAAGTTGTTCGCCGGAATCAATTTCCTGGCCGACAACCGCTGGTCCCAGCCACTCGCGATTGATCGCAAATATTCCACCGGCCCATTCCGGACTGTAACACGGTGCGGCAAACGGCGCGCTTTCCCCCCAGGCATCCACGGACCCACTCGTCATTCGACACAGGACCGAATGAATGGCTGCGTCTTCACCGTAAGCCGTTTTCCACGGATAGATCAGCGGCATGCTGACGTGAAACAATTCAATTCGATCAATGCGCATCAGACGTGTTCTCTCTGCTGTCTGCACCGGCCCATGCGGAATGGCCCGGCGGACTTATCGTCCGCGACCGGTGATTGGATAGGCGTCATCCTGAAAACCAAATCCGCTGTGTTCACCGATTGGGACCAGTCCGTTAATAAATGCTTCATCGTCTGTGGTGATTTCTACATCCAGGCATTTGATATTATCGTCGTACTGCTGCATCGTCCGAGGCCCGATGATCACGGACGTCAGGATCGGATTGGCCAGAACCCACGCCAGTGCAAATTGTGACGGGGTGCAGCCTTTTGTTTTGCAATGGGCAGCAATCTGCTGAGCAATCTCGAAACTTGCAGGGCGAAGTTCCGCCTGGGTCATTCTCATGTCACCGCGTGATGCACGACTGCCTTCGGGATACTCGCCGAATTTCGTGTACTTGCCGCTGAGGATTCCGCGAGCCAGCGGGCTGTAGCTGACAACACCGATACCATGTTTTTGACACAATGGCAAAATTTCGACTTCGACATCACGATTCACGATATTGTACAGCGGCTGAATACACGCGAAGTGATTGAGATGGAACCGGTCACTGATCCAAAGTGATTCACAGATTTCCCAGGCGCGAAAATTGCTGCAGGCAATGTAATGAACCCGGCCACTTCGGACCATGTCGTCCAGAGCACGCAGGGACTCTTCCATTGGTGTCGAATTGTCGGGAGCGTGGTAGTAGTAGATGTCAATGTAATCCGTGCCCAGACGCCGGAGACTTGCGTCAAGCTCATGCATCAGATGCATGCGACTGCCGCCCTGCTGATTTGGACCATCCCCCATCTTCTGCCGTCCCTTGGTGGCCAGCACAATCCGGTCACGGCGGTCCGCAATCGCCCGGCCAACCACCTTTTCAGACTCCCCGGCGTTATACATGTTGGCGGTATCAATGAAATTGATCCCCTGATCGTATGCCTTGTGAATGATCTGCACCGAATCTGCTTCATTCGTCTGGCCGCCAAACATCATGGTTCCAAGACAGACCGGAGACACCTTGACGCCGCACTTCCCTACATTTCTAAAGTCCACTGTTAGTCCTCACGGTTGGTTGTTCAGGCTGAATCGTCCTGATGTTATCAGTAACAGGTGATGTCAAAAATCGATCAGTGACCGACAGATGCAGATAACATATGTTTCTGAAAGACGCCTTTCGATTCGGTCGGCTGCTGTTCTTTGGGAATATTCAACTGCGCTGAAATTGAAGGATGTGGTTCTGTTTGGATCCTTGATCCCGCTACAATCTCTGACAGTTACGGCGAGTCTTATAGAGCGGTGTCGCCGCGATGTTGTGAGTTTTCGAAAAAATCAATTACAGAGCATCCCTATGAATGTTTCGATTCGCCAGGTTCTGCTTTCCATCTGTCTGTTGCCCGCTGTGTCATCCGCGAAAGCTGAAGTGCCGGTTAACACACTGACACCTGCAGAGCAGCGCAGTGGATGGAAACTGCTGTTTGACGGAACAACATCAGCCGGCTGGCGGAACTACCGTGCCGGTGAACTGAGCGACGGCTGGGTGGTGGCGGACGGTGTTCTGGAACGTACAGCGAAAGGTGCGGGTGACATTGTCACCACCGAACAGTACCGATTCTTTGAACTGTCTCTCGAATATCGAGTTTCGAAGGCCGGCAACAGTGGGATTATGTTTCACGTGACCGAGGATTTCGACAGGCCCTGGTACAGTGGCCCGGAAGTGCAGATCCAGGATAATGTTGACGGACACGACCCCCAGAAATCCGGGTGGCTGTATCAGCTGTACAAGCCTGAAAAACCACACTGGGCGAAGCTGCTGGAAGAACAGGCAGGTATTGAAAGTACGGATGTCGACGATTCCACTCGACCTGCCGGAGACTGGAACCACGTTTATCTGCGCGTGTCACCCAGTCAATGTGAAGTGGCCATGAACGGAGTGAGCTACTTCTATTTTGTTAAGGGCAGTGAAGACTGGGACAAACGGGTTGCGGCCAGTAAATTCGCCGGATTCCCTCAGTTTGGGAAAGCCGAATCAGGACACATTTGCCTGCAGGACCATGGAGATCTGGTTGCATTTCGGAACATCAAAATTCGTGAGCTCGATATGGACGGGAAGGTTGCAGATCCCGTTGATGGCAGACTGCCGATTAAGGGCGTTGTTGCCTTTCCAAAGATGAAATGGGAGGGGTTTGAAACCGTCGATGAAAACGGGCTGGTTCATCAACTGCGTCCGATGGTGCTGACTCATGCGGGGGACGGGACGAACCGAGTGTTTGTCGCGACGCAGCGCGGAGCCATCTACGTTTTTCCAAACGATTCCGAGACCCGGCAGGCCAGGATGTTTCTGGATCTTCGTGAGCAGGTTCAGGACTGGGAAATCGATGATGAAGAAGGGCTGCTGGGACTCGCGTTCCATCCGAATTATGAATCGAATCGGCAATTCTACGTTTACTACAGTTCGGCCACTGAACCTCGTGTTTCTATTGTGTCGCGTTTTCTCGCCTCGGCTGACAACCCTGGGGTTGCAGATGCGGACAGTGAACAGATTGTCATAAAGATCCCTCAGCCGTTTTCCAATCACAACGGCGGAGCCATTGCCTTTGGTCATGACGGGTATTTGTACATTGGCCTTGGCGATGGAGGGGGACGTAATGATCCTCTGCAGCATGGTCAGAATCTAAAGACGTGGATGGGATCGATCCTGAGAATCGATGTGAATGCGACTGAACACGGGAAAAATTATGCGGTCCCCGCTGACAATCCGTTTCTGCAGCGAGAAGACGCTCTGCCCGAGATCTTTGCTTACGGCTTCCGTAACGTCTGGCGTCTGACAGTGGACCGGGCAACAGGCACTCTGTGGGCTCCGGATGTGGGGCAGGATTTTTGGGAAGAGATCAATATCGTAAAACCAGGCGGTAACTATGGCTGGAGTGTTCGTGAAGGCTCCTATCCGTTCAATAACAATCCTCCGACAACGAATGACGCTCCGATTGGCCCTGTCTGGGAATATGATCACCAGATTGGGAAATCGATTACCGGCGGTTTCGTCTACCGTGGCAAACAGTTCCCTGAACTGCAGGGATGTTATCTGTATGCCGACTTCGTCAGTGGAAAAATCTGGGCACTGCAGTACGACGAATCAACCGGTCGAGTGAACGGGAATATGAGCATCGCTTCGACCGGAATTCCGGTGCTGTCATTCGGCGAAGACGAGGACGGAGAAGTGTATTACAACCTTCAAACCGTGACCGGTCAGGGTATTTACCGATTCGAACGTTCTGAGTGAACAGCCGGCCCCACCCATCCCGGCCGGGCTTCTGCCGGCGTTTGTTCGGAAGTTTCACCACGAAGACAGGCGATCCGGTACGTTGCGGGTAATCTGCTGCACCTGTGGCTCTTTATCGGTCAGACCACGGGACCATGCGGTGCCTCCCGTTGTGAAAACGGTGCCACCGAGTGTATCGATGCCGATGGTCGCAGCACCACGCATCACGCGATATGTGTGTTCCGCATCACCAAACAGACTCTTCGGTGCAAATTCCAGGTTGCCGTCCCAAAGCCGGGGCGGAAGCAGGAATCTCAAAACACTTCGGCAGTCGAAATATGCTGCAGGTTCCACAGACAGTCGAATTCATCATGCGGTTTTCTGAAAACCGCGGCAAAACGCGTACATCGGATGAGGCGTCACCGGTGGATCACTTTGTCTGCGAATCGGTAGAGATTCCTGCCGAACGTCCTACTCGGCGAGTGCCTTTTTTATCGCCTGGACCGTCAGCTCTGCACGGAAACTGATGAGACGCCGTCCCCAGTCCATTGTCTGTTCCGCCGGAGCCAGATCCACACCGTTAATATGAAACCTGTCCGCTGCTAGACGTTGTTTGGTACGAACACTTTGCGGGTCGACACTCATCATCATCGCTGTCATGCCGAAATCGTCATGCAGACCCTCCGGCGTTTGTGAAATTCCCCGTTCTTCCAGCCAGTCTGCTACCGCCGCAAAATCATAATACTCCGGAATGTAATGCAGCCTGCCGCCCTGAGAGCTTCTGTTGAGCTGCTGGGCAACGTGCTTCATCCCATCCTGATTGCCGCCGCTGTCACCGATGAGAATGATATGTCTGAATCCGTGCGCACGAAGCGAGGCACAGATATCTGTCAGCAACGCTTCATATGTCTCTTCGGTCAGACTGATCGTGCCAGGATACTTCATGTGCAAAGTTGGCGGATCGATGTCACCTTCAGGAACAAACGGCACGATTGGAGCAACCAGTGCATCGCCGAGTTTACGGGCAATTGCGGCTGTGGTCCCTCGCAGCACGACGTTATGTTTGCCGGTGACCAGATAGGGACCGTTTTGCTCGACGCCTCCCGTGGCAACAATCACGGTGTCTTTACCGTCTCGCATTGCATCGCGGACTTCCATCCATGTCAAATCTTCGATGAACACAGTATCAACCGAATCGATCAGTCGTGGTGATTCCGGATCGGGACTCATCGGATCCGGAGGCGCGATGAAGGCAAGTGAAACGACAGCGAGCAGAGTGCAGAAGCGGGGCATAATGTTGTTCCTTGAATGTTGAGAAGTCCGATTATCAGTTGAGGAGGAATTCCGTGCAATCGACTTGGCAGATACCCTTGAAGCAGGATCATGATTTGCCGGCACAGTGAACGCCGGTGGTTTGCCTGTAATGGATCATCCGAAATTAAAAGCTTAAGTTCTTTTCGGCAGCGGCACCAATCGTGGTTGCTTGAAGCAACGGTCCTGGACGGTAAGCTGGCCTGGAGAGGGATGTCTGCTGTCTCGACCACGGTGTTCAGGTTGTAACGATCGGCTTCCGGGTACTGAAACCAATGGAAATTTTGGATTACCGCAGGTGTTTCGCTATTTGTGTTTCGGCTGTGGACGGGGAAGAAAATAATACGTGTCGCGCGCAGCTGCTGGCCCGCTGCGAACTCACAGACAAAAGTGCGGGGGACACACAGCAGTTTTTCCTGGGCAAAGAATGCGTCGGCGAGTACATGTACCAAAAGCGAGGCATCGCTCAGGTGCCGACCTCAGAAGTCTGTGTGATCTTCAGCGACGGCGACTCGTCGTTGCAAAAGAAATTCGCAAATCATGACAGCGATGTGATCCAGTCCGGCGAAATGACGGTTTCTCGCCAGGGGTTCGACGGCAGCTGGGCCAACTGGACCGGTTTGCGTTTCATCCTGGAGCATGGCCATGCCGAAACTCTGCAGTCGGTGGACGAAATCATCCGTGCGACCCTGGACGGAGAATGTCTGGTCGGCCGCACCACGCTGAATGATCCGTCCGGAGAGTGGCAGGCCAGACTGGAATATCCAATTCCCTACATCAACGTCCATCCACCGCAGGGGCTGTTTCAGGTGGATGTCGGTCCCGTCCTGTACCCTGATTTCTCATCGACAGCTCCGAGGTCCATCGAGCGTTTACGTCTGGCCTAAGTGATGTACAACCGGACGGATGTCGCTGAGTTTGTCCTTCGAGTACCAACACCGGTTGCAGAAGGACAAACGACTACGACTTTGCACTATTCCGAAGTCATCAAAAACGTTGCGGAAAATTCACTGTACCGCCTGGAGGAAATAGGGGGCACGCCGGATCAAACTTCATCAGAGCCTAATCCGGTCTCCGAACAGTACGAACTGTTCCAGGGACGTGTCCTGTCACGTGACCGGTTTCCGCAGAGAACTGCGGATGTTGCGGGCTGTGTTCAGAGTGTCCAGCCTTCGCGGTATTCGCGATGTACAAACTGATTCACGTCAACGCTCAAATCCTGAACATTGGTTGCTTTCAGGTTCTTTGCATCCCATTCAATGCGATCCCCTTCACCGACACGAAGTGCCAGGTTGCCGATCAATATGGTCTCTGTGAGACGACCGGCGTAGGTGAAGTTCGACATCGTGCCGGGCTTGTGCTCGCCGGTGATTGACTTCACGAATTCCCACTTCTGTCGTTCGTCAGGCGCACCGTTGAAGGGGATTCGTGGCAGCGTCTGCTCCGGCTTTTCGTAGTTTGAGAAACCGTCCCGCGGCAAAAGATAATACCTCTGACCGTAGTCATCAGCTGAAAACAGCATCCCGTTGGTACCCACGGCCAGCATGCCGCTGGTTTTCGGACCACCCTGGCGTTGCGCTGTGATCTTTTTCCTGAAGCCTTCCGGCAGCTGACTGGTGAGTTCCTCGGGTGGCAGTTCGCCTCCGTCGTACCAGTACATGTCGCAGGCAGCCATTCCCTCACGTTCAGGGAACTCGAATTTCAGCAAACTGCTGGACGGATAGGTCTCGTTTTCGTAGAGGCCTGGATTTTTCACGGCTGTGATGGCAATCGGATCAAACAGATGCAGAGCCATGATCGGAAGATTGGTGGTGTGGCAGGCCATATCGCCCAGTGCCCCGGTGCCGAAATCGACCCATCCTCGCCATTTGAATGGATGATAAACACCTTGCTTATAGGGACGCATTGGAGCCGGACCGATCCAGCTGTCCCAGTTCAGGTGTGCAGGAACGGGATCCTCACCTTCCGGCCGACCCACCGCCTGGGGCCACACTGGTCGATTGGTCCACACGTGGACCGAGGTCACGTCACCAATCGCATCTGCTCGCAGGACTTCCACAGCTTCGCGCAGTCCGTCACCGGCCGTGCCCTGGTTCCCCATTTGTGTGACCACACCTTTTTCTTCGGAAAGCTCGCGCAGATGGCGTGCCTCGTAAATCGACCAGGTCAGTGGTTTCTGGCAGTAAACGTGTTTGTCCATCTTCATCGCCATGGATGCGGCGGCGGCATGACTATGGTCCGGCGTACTGACGGTGACGATGTCAACTTTTTCACCCATCTTATCCAGCATCTCACGGTAGTCGCTGAAAGACTCAGCATCGCGAAATTCGCGTTGCTTCTGCTGGAGAGTATTTGCGTCGACATCACAGATTCCGACAATTGAAACGCCCTGGTCGTATATGTTGCTGGTGTCAGACCGGCCTTTTCCTCCAACCCCCACACATGCGGCGCTCAATGATTGAAGCGCCGAACGTGAGGCTTTGACCTGAGTACCGCCTCCAACCCAATAGGCTGCTCCGATTCCTGCAGACTGTCCTATGAATTGACGTCGATTCGTATTTCGAGCCATCGAAGTATCACCTTTGATTCTGTACAAATTGCGGTAGGAAAACGACAAACGTGGAATTCAGCAGGGACTGGGTGTACGCCAGTTCCTTGATGCAGGAAGGCTGAGAAATTCAGTCAAGTTTGTCGAAAACTCTGCTCCCACGATAACAACGCTGCCACAAAGAGCAAACAATCCCAATGTTTTCAGAAGTTATGCGACCTGATTCCGGTCCGGTATTGTTGTTTTTATGAACGTTGGATTCGCTTCTCTGTTTCCTGGTGCCCCTTCCTCTTTTTTCAAGTGAATTGATGTTGCGAGTGACCCTCTTTTTCCCGGTCGTGGATGTAAGAAAACGTTGCTGTCAAATGGCACTGGCAGCCGGACTGACTGTGACACTGATGCTGTGCGGCTGCAGCGAGGACCGATCAGGTTCTGTTCCGAAGTCGTCCGGTGACGGCGGAGCCGGTGAGACACCAACCGTAGCAGCGGACGATCCTGCAGCCGTGGCTGCTTTAACGGCCGCCGGCTTCAAGCTGACTGCGAATCAGGCCGGCAATGTTACTGCGGTATCGATGGCCTTCAACGAAGATCAGTCGGATCAATTGTCTCATCTGAGGGGCCTCAACAGTTTGACGCGGATTCAGTTCACGGGCCCTGCTCTGACAGACAATGGTCTGGATGTCATTGCTGAACTGCCGAATCTTAAACAATTGAACATTTCTGATTCACGAGCAGCGGACGGGGCCCTGAAAGCCTGTGAAGGACTACAAAAGCTGGAAGTCCTGCAGTTGAGGCGGTCTGCTGTAACCAACGATGGACTGATCAGTCTGAGTGGCCTGCCGGTGTTACGTGTTGTTGACGTACGCAACACCAAAGTCTCAGACGAGGGTCTGGAGCATCTGGCAAAAATTTCGTCACTCCTCGACCTGCAGGTTGAGAAATGCGATGTGACGGATGCCGGCGTCAGAGCGATCAGCCATCTTTCGCTTAAGTCCATCAATCTCAATTTTTGTACATCGATATCGAATCAAACTCTGAAAATACTTGGCGGGATGTCAAGTCTGACTGCCATTCAGCTTTCGGAGACGGAAGTCACGGACGAAGGAATGCAGGCAGTTGCCAATCTCAGGAAACTCAAGCGTCTGCGTCTGACAGGTTGTGATGTTACGCACGCCGGGTTTGTTCATCTGGCGGGAATCGAAACGATCGAGCGACTGGAACTTCGGGAAACGTCGCTGGATGTTGAGGGGCTGGAAATTATCTCGAAATTGCCTCATGTCAGTTTTCTGGACATCAGTGAATGTCGCCTGCTCCGAAAAGGCGAACTGTCACCGATCAGCAGAATGACCAGCCTGAAGACTCTGGTCTGTCGGTATACCCGAATGGATGATGCTGTTTTCAATACTTTGGACGGACTCACGAAACTTGAGGAACTGAATCTGAGTTCGACATCGATTACAGACGAATCGGTGAAGACGCTTCTGAAGCTGACTAAGGTAAAAAGACTCAACGTTGGTGCGACGCAATTGTCTGATGAAGGTTTCCGCCAGCTTTCAGCAATGCCGGAGCTGAAGTGGTTGAATGTTGCCAATACGAGCATCGGGTTTGACGTCATCGACGAACTCAAAGCAGCTCGGGAAGGACTCGAGGTTGAAGAATTTGAATAGTCCCGGCGGGTGCGTTTTCGGGTTAAGTTTGACGACCGTACCTGGATAAGGTTGAAGGTCTCTTGGTCTCGCAAGGTGTCAGGGTATAAAGTCCATGGTCGATACTTCCGGGCGTTCTCAGAGTCAGCAGCAGTTCGAACGAGCTCAACGCAGTATTCCCGGTGGAGTCAACAGTCCCGCTCGCGCATTTGGTGCCGTTGGCGGGGTTCCTCCGTTTATTGCCCGTGGTGATGGTCCGCTGATCACAGATATTGACGGGAACGTCTACATCGACTTTGTGGGCTCCTGGGGACCTCACATACTGGGACACCAGCATCCGGCAGTTGTTTCCTCGATTGAACAGGCCGTTGCCAAGGGAACCAGTTTTGGCGCACCGACGGTGGCGGAATCTGATCTTGCCGAGTTGGTTTGTGAACTGGTACCCGGTATCGACCGTGTGCGGATGGTGAATTCAGGGACCGAAGCCACGATGTCTGCCATCCGCGCGGCACGCGGATTTACGGGTCGGGATCGTATCATTAAATTTGCGGGCTGTTACCACGGACATGTCGATTCGTTGCTCGTTCAGGCAGGAAGTGGTGCGCTGACTCTGGGGGCACCGTCCAGTCCGGGGGTCCCTGCGGGCTGCACATCCGACACTCTGATTCTTTCTTACAATGATGAGGACGCGGTCACTCAGGCATTCAGCGAATACGGAGACACCCTGGCTGCTGTGATTCTTGAACCCGTTTGTGGAAACATGGGTTGTGTGGTGCCAGACATCAGGTTTCTGAACACATTACGCAGTTTGTGTACGGAACATGGTGCTGTACTGATCTTTGACGAAGTCATGACTGGTTTTCGGGTTGGCATTCACTGTGCTCAACACCGATTCAGTGTGACGCCGGACATGACAACACTCGGCAAGATTATCGGCGGGGGCATGCCCGTGGGTGCCTATGGAGGGCGAGTCGACATTATGGACTCCGTCTCTCCGGTTGGTGAGGTCTATCAGGCGGGAACTCTGTCAGGGAATCCTGTGGCCATGGCCAGTGGATTGGCGACCTTGAACACATTACGCGACGAAGATCCGTTCGATCGGCTGGAAGAACTGGGGGCACAACTTGAATCCGGGTTCCGTGAAGCGGCTGCCGCTGTTGGTATCCCGGTGACCGTGAATCGAGTTGGCAGTATGCTGACCCTGTTCTTTAACGCTGGTCCCGTTACAGATTTGGCTTCGGCGATGCGGTCGGATACCGAGCGTTTTTCCGGATGGTTTCACGGTATGCTGAATCGCGGCGTGTACCTGCCCTGCAGTCAGTTCGAGGCCATGTTTGTTTCAGCGGCCCACACCGGCGAGTACATCGATCGTACACTGGAATCAGCTACCCTCACGATGCGTGAATTGGCAAAGTAGCCATCATACGAATCGTACAGGTGTGGCCGGTGCCGTCAGGCCCGACGGTGTGCAACTGCTCAGATACGGAACGTCTGAGAAAACGTGTTTGACGATTTTCGTTACAGAATCAGATTCGGTTTGCTCCGGATGCCGAATTGATGTCTGTTTAATGATTTCAAAGTCGCTGCCGCGATCTGTCGAATCCGTGACATCAGGGGAAGCAATGCTTCAGTGTGGACGTTGCTGTGCTGTCTTTTACGGGACTCTGTGTGGCAGTGGTGTGTTGTCTCCATGAGATGAAAACGACTCCGAATACCAAAGAAACTGTCGACCAGTTGAAACCTTGGACACACCCAGACTTGGCTGAGTTGAATTGAGTCTTTTACGGCACGACAATATTACTGCGAATTTTTAATGTTTTTCGGGACAAATTCTATGGTCCGGTCTGTGGTGTGCTGTTGTTTTGCCGCGGTTCTGCCGGTTCCGTATGCATGGGCATTCGACGAACCGGTCACTCATCCTCTGACAGCAGCAGAGCGTCAGAAGATTCAACAGAAATACCGCAGAGTGATCGAGTCCACGGATGACATTCCACCGACCGTCTCGATCCATTCGCGTCGAGGTGATGCTCGTATGTTTTTGCGGGACTACAAACAGGCGGTTGAGGAATACCTGGCAATGGTCAAACTTCAGCCTGAACTTGATGCGTCACACTGGAGGCTTGGAATTGCATTGTTCTTTAATGGTCAGCCTGAAACAGCCGCCGCTCAGTTTGATAAATACCATTCCTTTGACGATGTTGACCGGGAGAACGGAATTTGGCGTTTTCTTTGCCACTATCGAGCCTTTGGAGCGGAACGGGCCGCCAAAGAACTGTTGCGTTATGAAAAAGATGACCGGCAGCCGTTTCCTGTCGTGTATCGATTATTTGACGGCAGTGTCACGCCGGAGGAAGCTTTGGAGCAGGTTTCGGAGTCTCTCCCTGCCTCCGAGCGTGACAAGAGATTGTTTTATACGGAACTCTATATTGGTCTTCTGAAAACCGTGCAGGACGATCGTGTGGCTGCGCGGGATGCACTGCGGAGTGCCACTTCACGTGAGTGGCCCCGAACGGCCGGGTTCGGCCCCGCTTATATGTGGCAGGTGGGACGAATGCAGTTCGACGAATTGACGAAAACGGATGAATGATCCGCTGTTTCGCTGCGGGTATGAACATCTCACAGCCGGATCCTGACAATGTTCAGCAAGGTTAGTGTGCTGCCTGTCGGTTCTGCATTGTGTTTCCCGGGAAGACGGGACACCTTTCGTACCCTTTGAAGGACTCATTTTGTGCCGGCTGATCAGTTCTGATCGGTGCCTGTTGTGTTGTCTCGGGGCCTCGACACATGTGGATGTCAGGACTTTTCCTGACGATACTGAATGATCCAGTCATGAATCCATGCCTGTGGTATGCCAATGTGTGCAATCACGACACGGCCTGTGTATTTCTGTGCCGCTGGTGTGAGAAACCCGCGTTTTGTTCCGACGAAGGACACCGTGATGTCCGCCTGAACACATTGATTCCCACAACTGCCATCATCACAGTTCAGACCTGAGGGTACGTCAACGGACAATACCTGTGCGGGGGATGAATTGATTGATTCGACCCAACGGCTGAACGGGGATCGAAGTTCACCGCGAACAGCTGTTCCCAGGAGTGCATCGACAATCCAGTCATTCGGAGCCATGTCAGCCAGCAATCTCGGGCAGTCTGAACCGTCATTCAGGATCTGAACGTTCACGCCGCTGTTTGTGAGAAATTCGAGGTTGCTTCGCGTGTCGGCCGACAGAGGCCTGCCAGCCGTTTCCAGGAACACCTGTGAACGGTATCCCTCAGCTGCGCGTTGTCGGGCAATGGCCAGACCGTCTCCTCCGTTGTTCCCGGGACCACACAGGATTGCGACCTGATCAGACGCTCCGGGATCGGGTAAATGGTCGGCAGTGCCGCGGGCCGCATTTTCCATCATCAGTAGTCCGGGAAGTCCCAGTGCTTTAACGGCAGCGGCGTCGACTGCCCGTGCTTCATCCCGGGACAGAATCAGTTCATTTAAGTTCGAAGCAGAAGGGGCATTCATCGTTGTGTTTTGGAGAAATTCCGGTGTGGTTGACTTTGCCCTCGATGCCTGCCGGGACGAATGGTGAAGAATCGGTTAAACTTTGCGGCACCGTCCGATTTTTCTTCGGTTAGCACAAATAGCGACTTACTTCCGCTGAGAAACTCGGGTGGACACAAATTGGGTATCTGTTGGTGCTGGACACCTATAACGATCGTTGGGCACTTGTAACAGGCGCTTCTTCCGGAATCGGCCGTGAGTTCGCTGCGCGCCTTGCCGGTCGGGGAATGCATCTTATTCTTGCGGCCCGCCGTACCGATATGATGAATGAACTGGCCCAGGATCTGCTCACTCGTCACGGGACAACCAGCCATATTGTAACGATCGATCTTGCCACAACCGACGCCGGTGAAAGGCTGTACAATGAAATTCAACGTCTGAACATCGATGTGGAACTGGTCGTTAACAACGCCGGGGCCGGTCTGATCGGGGACATCGAGACGACTGATCCGAATCAGGTTCAGCGGATGCTGACGCTGAATATTCTCACGCTTACCGATCTGACTTATCGGCTGCTGCCTGGAATGCTGCAGCGGGGACATGGCGCAATCATCAACATGTCATCGGTGGCCGCTTTCCAGCCGGTCGCATTCATGGCCGCGTATGCAGCCAGTAAGTCCTTTATTCTGCACTTCAGTGAAGCACTCTGGGCTGAAGCACGCAGTCGTGGAGTGACTGTGATGGGGTTGTGTCCTGGAGTGACTGAAACGGAATTTTTCAAGCTGGCGGGTGCTCCAGGCTGGCTGGAAAAACACACGGCACAAACGAGCAGCCGCGTGGTTCGCAAGGCACTGAAGGGACTGGAAAAACGTCGGCAGTACCTGGTCACCAGCTGGAAAGACTATCTGATTACGGTCTTTGTTCGTCTGGCGACTCGGCGCACCGCGGTGAATGAATCCAAACGATACTTTCGACCAGGTCGTCGCCTGCCGGATGAATCGTCAGATCGTCCGAATGAAGCTGAGACTTCGATGCAGAACGATCTGCAACGGTAAAATGCTGTATCATCCTGAACACACAGAATCGGGACCTGCATTCGATGTCCGGGAAACGATGTTCAGCAGGAATCGAAAGCCCCGGGCTGCATGAGGGGTTACGATTTCAGTCATCGTATTTGACGGGAGGTGTGTGGACTTACCAGCGGAAAAGGCCGGTGCCCCAGGTCAGTCCGGCTCCAAACCCGCACATCAGGACCAGATCGCCACTGTTAATACGACCTGCTTTGTTTGCCTCGGACAGAACCAGCGGGATCGATGCCGCAGACGTATTACCCACCCGTTCCAGATTGTTGACGACCTTATGCTCCGGAATTCCCAGGTCTTTCATTGCGTGATCAATGATGCGGATGTTGGCCTGATGCAGGACAAACAAATTTACCTGATCGACTGAAACACCGGAGTGGTCCAAAACAACTCTGATTGAATCGGCCACGGTCTGCACTGCCCACTTGAAAACCTTGCGGCCGTCCATTTTCAGGAAGTGGTCACCAGCAGCAACGGTGTGAGGCTCCGGCGGTCGGGCGCTGCCTCCAACCGGACAGTACAACAGATCAGCACCTCTGCCGTCGGCACCCAGCTGGTAACTCAGAAGGCCCTGCTCCGGGCCTCCGGCCTGAACAATGACCGCTCCGGCGCCGTCACCGAACAAGGGTGCCGTCGTTCTGTCAGATGGTTCTGCGCACCTGCTCATGATGTCTGCTCCGATCACCAGAGCTGTTTGCGAATTTCCTGTGGCCACATACTGTCCTGCAGTGGAGAGAGCGTACATGAATCCGGCACAGGCGGCCTGCACATCGAACGCAGCAGCATCCAGGTCCAGTTCATGCTGGACCAGACAGGCGCTGGAAGCACAGTGATAGTCGGGAGTAAATGTCCCCATAACGACCAGGTCAATATCCGTTGTAGAAATCCCGGCATCGGAAATTGCTGCTTTGGCAGCACGGACAGCCAGTGAACTTGTTGAATCATTGGCGGCTGCCCGACGTCGTTCGCGGATACCTGTCCTTTTTTCGATCCATTCCGGATCAAAGCCGTAGTTCCGCTTCAGGTCCTCATTGGTCACAACATCCTCAGGCAGCGCGGATCCGATACCGCGTATCGAGATGCCGTGCAGTTTTTGAGTGCGCGACGATGTTCGAAATGCAGACTCCGGATTCGAAGCTGCAGGTGTTGATGCTGTCAAGTTTTGGCAGACTGTCTCGGCGTCGATTTCGACACCGGTGGAAGCCGGCACTCCTGCCGTGGTGGTTTGTGCATCCATTGGTGGTACCTGCAGGCTGATCCTGTTGTGGACCAGCGGAAGCATCAGACAAGCCGGCTGTCTGCCGGCTGAGGACAACAGGACAAAAGTAACTGTCTTCCTACTATTAGCTGTGTAATTCTAACGATCTGGTGTCTGTTTGGAAACCTGTCCGTTCGAACGATCAATTCTGTCAGGACCACGACATACAGACTGTCAGGGAGTGTCATAGAAACAGCCGGCACATCGGCATGATTTGCCGATGGTGGCACTGATTTAAGAGGATCCAGGCGGATTCCCATGCAACACAACCGTCCGGTTCAGCTGACGCGGCTGTTTTGAGTGCGGGTTTCATCGCAGCGCCGGATTCTGGCACCGATTTGATTGAGTTTTTGTTCGAGTTGCACATAGCCGCGGTCCAGGTGGTATATCCGTCGAATTCGGGACTCGCCGTCGGCAGCCATCGCTGCCAGCAACAGGGCCGCACTTGCACGCAGGTCACACGCCATCAGTGGTGCGCCCGACAGTGAATTTACTCCCTGAACCAAAGTGGAATCACCGGCTCGTCGCAGCCTGGCCCCCATCCGCAGTAGCTCAGAGGCGTGCATAAAACGATCCGGGAAAACACTGTCAGTGACCAGGCTGTTTCCAGGAATTGTGGCCAGCAGAGCCATGAATTGAGCCTGTGTGTCGGTGGGAATTCCCGGGTAAGGCCGTGCGGTGATATCGGATGAACGCAGTGTCCCGGTGGCGTTCACTTTCAAACATTTACCGTTGACTGCCATGTTGACTCCGATTTCGCGAAGTTTGGAAATGACTGACGCCAGGTGATCAACGGGTGCTTCTTCAATTTCTATGTCACTGCGAGTGATTGCAGCAGCGATTGCCAGGGTGGCGGCCTCAATTCGATCCGACACGATGGTCTGACTTCCACCATGCAGATGCTCTACTCCTGTAATTTCAATCGTGGAAGTGCCGGCTCCCTCAATCTTAGCACCCAGACGGTTGAGAAAAGCAGCCAGGCCGGCAACCTCCGGTTCCATTGCCGCACAGTGAATGATGGTACGACCACGGGCGAGAGTTGCCGCCGTCATCACGTTACATGTCGCGGTGACGCTGCTTCCGTGGGGACCATCCAGATGAAGTTCAGTGCCGCGCAGGGTCCCTGATTCAGCAACGACATAACCTCCGTTGATACGGATATCTGCACCCAGTGCCGTCAGTCCCCGCAGATGCAGATCGATCGGACGATGTCCGATGTTACAGCCACCGGGTAAGGAGACTCTGGCGCTTCCAAATCTGGCCAGCAAAGGCCCCAGCACGCAGACACCGGCCCGCATTTGTCTGACAAGGTCATATTCCGCCACCACACCCTCGGCACACTGAGCATCGATTTCCACACGGTCCTCTGTGCCTGAAACGCGGGCACCGAGGCTTCGCAGCAGCCGGGCCATGGTGACGACATCAACAAGGGCCGGGACATTGTTGAGTGTGACGGGGCCATCAACAGCCAGCGACGCTGCCATGATGGGAAGCGTCGCATTCTTGGACCCATGAACGCGAACGCGTCCCGAAAGTCGTCGGGCTCCCTCTACGATCAACATGTCCATCCGTGTGTATCCCTGCTGACAAACCGTACCGCGAGTGGACAGGCTCAGGAGTTATCGGCCTGTTCAAAGCCGTCAAATACGTCTGTCCCGAAGTTCGATTCCACTGATCGAATATCCGTCACTGCTTAAACGCTATGAATACAAAGATTAGCGGTAAAACACCACCAATCTCAGGCATTGCCATGCCGGTCCGGGCATCGATCTGATTGGCACGGTTCAGTATTTGGTGATCATTAGCAGCAACACGGACCAATCGCAGGACGGTTGATACGGTGAAGTTTTTTCACAGTATGGGATTACCCCGTAAATCGTCGTTACGTCGAATCTGCACTTATGTTCATGAGTTCAGGCCGAATCACGGTTCACATCAGCTGAAAGACATCTCCCAGCAGTGCACGTACATTCAGTGAGGCGACTGCATCGAGTGGGGTTTCGTCTCGATTGATGATCACCAGCTTTGCGCCCTGATCTGCAGCAATTCCTGGCAGGCTGGCTGCCGGTTCAACCACCAGTGATGAGCCCAGTGCCAGGAACAGATCGCACTGAGCGGCCCACTGTGCTGACGTGTCCAGAACATCAGTGGGCAGGGACTGACCAAATGACACCGTTGCATGCTTCAGGCGACCACCGCATTCGGGACAGACCGGGACGCGGTCGGTGGCTACGAATTCTTCAACCCACTGATCTGCCGGATCCTGCCAGTCGCAGTCCAGGCAGGTCACGTTGCGTGCGGTTCCATGCAGTTCCAGTACTCGCTGACTGCCGGATACCTGATGCAGACCGTCGATGTTTTGAGTGATGATTCCGTGCAGTTGTCCCTTCGATTCCCACCTGGCCAAGGTTTGATGAGTGATATTTGGTTTGGCCTGGGAGAAATCCTGATGAGTTTCTGCTTTTTGCCGCCAGTATTCGTGGCGAGCTTCATGGCTGTCACAGAATTCTTCGAAGTACACCGTTCTGGATCTGGACCAGACACCGCCAGGTGATCGGAAATCAGGAATTCCACTTTCCGTGCTGATTCCGGCTCCGGTAAATGCCACAACACAGTGTGACTCGTTCATCCATTCACGGAGCAGGCGGGACGCTTTCTGTGCATTATTTGTCTGCACTCGCATCCCCTTTTTTGAAGGCCGTCACAATTCGATCCACATTCCGGTGATCCTGATGAATCTTAATTTTCGTGAAACCCGAATCTGTCATCAGTCGACGGACTTCCTCACACTGCGCGGGATCACACTCAAGTCCGATCCATCCCCCCGGTTTAAGAATGTCGGATGATTCCGGAATCAGGCGTCGGATCAGATCCAGACCGTCGACTCCTGACAGGAGTGCGTCGTGCGGTTCGTATTCGGCAACCTCCGGCTGCAGTTCCTGCAGTTCGTGATCACATACGTACGGAGGATTACTGATGATTCCATCATACCGGACGTCAGTACTCGAGCGTTTTATCGGTTCCAGACCATTTCCCCGGACCAACCGGATTCTGTCTGTAACTTCGTACATCGTGGCGTTGCGTGTGGCATACCCAAAACAGACATCCGAGATGTCACTTGCTGTAATCCGGCACTTTGGTTTTTGAACGGCCAGGGTCACAGCGATGCATCCCGAACCAAATCCCACTTCGGCGAACTGTGACGCGTGAATATCAGAAATCTGTTCAAGCGCCAGGTCAACGAGTGTTTCTGTTTCCGGCCGGGGGATAAGTACCCCGACTCCCACTTCAAAATTTCGGCCGTAGAACTCACGATTACCTGTGATGTAGGCGAGTGGTTCCCGTCCGGCCCGACGTTGAACATATTCCCGCATTCGGACGCGTTCGGTATCTGTCATTGGCATGTCGTAGTCCGTGTACAGACGAACACGCTGACACTGTCTTGCATGAGCACATAACAGTTCTGCTTCAAGCCGAGCTGCCGGGATACCGTTCTTCGTCAGGTAGTTTGTCGTCCAGGCCAGAATCCGCTGAACGGTCCACACATCGTCAGCGGGACCTGATTCATTCATGTTTTGCACCTGCGGGACTGATGAATCTGTTTGCTGTTAGACCATCGCCGACACAGGACGGAATCGGATTCTTTGCGCGACATTTCCGTGCCGGGCTGTGACGACCGTCAATAAAATCTTCACTCAACCGGTCCTCTGTCGAACTGAGACGGGAAATCATACGCCTGTGGGACGTAAGTTTGAACGAGTACGTCAGTTTAATTGACGTTCCGGCGAAACACGGATTTAAACGTTTCGATGGTCTGTCGCGCTGCTTCATCTGAATTTGGAACGGGAAATGCTTCAGCTGAGGCATATCCTTTATATCCGATGTCGCTGAGTGCCTGAGCGACGGGACTGTAATCCATGTGCCCCCGACCGGCAGCCTGGCGATTGGAATCAACGAAATGAACGTGTCCCACGTTTGAACCTGCTGTTCGGAGGGCCTCCGAGATATTGCTTTCCTCGATATTCATGTGAAACAGGTCGGCCAGCAGCACCACATTATCAGTAGACAGCGGTGTCAGTAATTCGTTGCCCTGCTTCATGGTGACGGCCAGATTTGTCTCGTAGCGATTCAATGGTTCATAAATCAGACGGACGCCGTGATCGGCGGCGTAGCTTCCCAGTGACTCGAGACTGTCCCGCAATCGATCTGTGGCAACTGACTTACTTGTTTGGTCGTCCCATCTTCCCTGCATCGATCCAATAATTGCGGGAGCGCCATATGCTGCTCCCGCTTCAATCATTGACTGGATAAAGTCTTGAGCGGCCGTGC
The DNA here is from genome assembly GCA_022447225.1 of Fuerstiella sp. Lineage (NCBI taxonomy): Bacteria > Pseudomonadati > Planctomycetota > Planctomycetia > Planctomycetales > Planctomycetaceae > Fuerstiella > Fuerstiella sp. The sequence continues at coordinate 32,566 of JAKVAZ010000011.1, forward strand.
GTCGAGCGACATCCGGGTCACAAAGGTGTAGTCCGTGAACCACCATTCCGGCTCCGGTACCAACAGCCGCAAGATTCAAACCATTTTCCTGCAACAGCGATTCCAATGGAAGTGCTTTGATTGCATCAGCGGATGGAGCAAAGAGTTCCACTGCATCGAAGCCCAGTTCAGCAGCTTTACGGCAGCTGGCAGCTGCATCATCGTGAAACACAAACGGTCCCTGGCGAGCCTGTTCGACAAGACTGATTGTTACAGCAGATTTGATCATGTGCAGTCAGATTTCGTGAAGCGGGACATGCGGCGAAAAGGGAAAGACAGGGTGCAGCCACATGCTAAGTGTCCTGCAGACGAATATCGACACTGGCGCCATGGGCTGTCAGACCTTCTGTGGCGGACATGAGCCGAACGTGTCCGGCATCTGCCGCGAGTGACTGCCGGTCATACTGGATCACCGAACTGCGCTTTAAAAAGTCGGTCGACGCCAAACCATTCGAAAACCTCGCGGTTCCTCCGGTAGGCAGTACATGAGACGGACCTGCGACGTAGTCTCCCAGTGCGACCGGCGTATAGTGTCCCATAAAGATCGCACCGGCATTTTGAATTCGCGGCAGCATTGATTCGGGAGCGGACATGGAAAGATGCAGATGTTCCGGAGCCAGTTCATCGGTCATTTGAGCTGCCTGTGTTTCATCCTTTGCCAGAATTAATGCTCCGTAGTCCACCAGACATATGCGGGCCAGATCACCACGAGGCAACTGCCGGAGTTGGTGTTCCAGTTCATTTTTTACCTTCGCAATCAGTGGTTCATGCCAGGTGATCAGGACTCCTGAGCCGGGACTGTGTTCAGCCTGAGAAATCAAGTCTGCAGCCACGAAGTGCGGGTGGGCCGTTTCGTCTGCCAGAACAACGACTTCGCTGGGACCGGCGATACTGTCAATGTCCACCTCACCAAAGACGTATTGCTTGGCTAAAGCTACGAACAGGTTACCGGGTCCGACGATTTTATCGACGCCCTTAATTCCGTCCACGCCGTATGCCAGGGCTGCCACCGCCTGGGCGCCTCCGATCCGGTAGACTTCAGTCACTCCGACTTCATGGCAGGTTGCCAGAATGTCTGTATTCCATGCTCCGAATTTTGTGGGTGGTACAACGACAGCGATCTCTTTCACACCCGCCGTCTTTGCCGGTACAGCAGTCATTAATACCGTCGAGGGGTACGCTGCGGCGCCGCCTGGCACACAGATTCCGACACGTTTCATCGGCAGGTGTCGTTGCCGGAGTTTGACGCAGCCGCCATTAAGGTCTCGTCGGATTTCCGAGTCTTCAGGCAGCACAATTGTCTGGAATTCGGCGATGTTGTCACGGATCGTCCGAATTGTGTTCAGGAAATTCGGGTCGGCAGCATCAACCGCAGCCTCAAGTTGCTCCTGAGGCACTCGAACGGTTTCTGCAGTCAGGTCGCTTCTGTCGAGCCGGGATGTATAGTCGAGAACCGCTGAGATGCCCTTCTTCTGAACGTCTGAGCAGATGCGTTGTACCACGGCACGCGGGCTGAGGGCTTCACCGAACAGCTCAATCGTTCGCTGTCGGCCGGCTTCAGAAACCACGTCACCGCGCGGACTAAGTTTTTCTCTCAAGGAGCGAAACAGACCGGCCGCATCATCATGGCGACAATCAATCACCGGGATCGGGCAGTTTTTGTCCGATGAATTCGTCATGGGTAACTCGGGATTCGAATAATCGGGCCGGTCATTGAGTCAGGGGCTGATGGGTTTCTGTTGTGAGACGGACGAATCTAACTCCGTCAGGCTGATGATTGAAGCCGGCAAACGACGGATGTACAGTCACTCACTGACATTTTTATTCCGAAACCCGGCGTTTTTGGGTGGCGATTCCGTCAACCGCAGGTTTGTTAAGGTAATCATTGTCCATGCTTGATCTTTACAGCGATACTGTGACACGTCCAACTGACGCGATGCGGCAGGCGATGGCATCCGCCGTTGTTGGTGACGATATGATGGGTGAAGATCCCACCGTCAATCAACTTGAATCTATGGTTGCCGGGATGCTGGGGAAAGAAGCTGCTGTCTTTGCCTGTTCGGGAACACAATCCAACCAGATGGCTCTTCGCGTGCATTGTGTGCCAGGTGATGAATTACTGATTAACTCGACCGGGCACATTGGCAATTACGAAGGTGGTGCTCCCGCTGCGCTGAGCGGTATCACAGTACGTCACATCATGTCCCCTGACGGATTTCTGGATGTAGACGATTTACGTGATCGACTGGCTCCTGATGATCAGCATTTATGTCGCACTCGGCTGGTGTGTCTTGAGAATACCGCCAACGCCGGTGGAGGTCGCGTTTACCCGCTGGAACAGATGCAGCGGGTCGCCGAATGGGCCTGGTCCAACAATCTGAAAATGCACCTTGACGGGGCCAGACTGTTTAATGCGACAACGGCCGGCGGGTATTCACCGGAAGATGTTGGACAGTGTTTTGACACTGTTTCCATTTGTTTCAGTAAGGGGCTCGGCTGTCCGATGGGTTCGATTCTGGTCGGTTCGCATGACGACATTCGTGAGGCACGTCGTGTTCGCAAGATTTTTGGAGGTGCTCTGCGTCAGGCGGGTATTATTGCTGCGGCAGCTGTGCATGCCCTGGAAAACCATGTGAGTCGTTTGGGCGACGATCACAGGAATGCCCGGGAGCTGGCTGCCCGGTTATCCACTGTTGAAGGGATCCGTATCAGTCCGGCCGATGTGGAAAGTAATCTGGTGTTCTTTGAAATCGATGACGATCTGGGAACGTCTGCACAACTGGGAACGGCTCTTTCCGAATTTGACGTACGGATGTGTCCTTTTCCCGGACAGAGAATGCGTGCGGTTACTCATCTGGATGTCACAGCAGCTGATATCCCAAAAGCAGCAGACGCGGTTCGCAGGGCGATGGCAGCCGGTATCAGGGAACAGACAGTCCCCACCGGTGGTCCACATTCGGAATGACGGACGAAACCCCGGTCGCCAGCAGACACTTTGGACAGGGGTTCCGGTTGCCGTTCTGACACTTTGCTGTTTCGATATGAGGTGGACAGAATGTAAACACGTATCACCTGTCAGTGGAGAGACGCAAAGCGTCGCGTGAGGAACAGTGTTGATATCACCCTGCTGAATTCTGCTGTCAATTCATTCTGGGTTTGTTGAATGCCGTGTTTTTGGTTTGTTGCGAGTCCGGCATATGCAGGAATGTTCGTACCACAAACCGGTCTGAACATGAAATCGTTTGCGGCACGGCTGATGACCGGAAAAGATGTCAAACCGGTTGTGTAACTCCGGGGGAGTTGCGGACGATTGGAAAATAGACCTGGGTGTTTTCTGTATTTGTCGTGTCAGCCAAAGTGACAATCGATCCGGAGGTAAGTCAAGCAATTGCTGGACCAGTTTGAGATCCCTCTCTACGATGTGCAGTCAATCTCGTAGTTTTTTCAGCGTGTTACCCATGAATGAATTGCCATGGTGAACTCGAAAAAGTCATCCCAGACCACCCGGTTGACTCCTTGTTCAGCCGACGGCAAAACGAAAATCCAATCTGCCGACGTGTGTGAAGAGGAACAGCAGAAAACCTCAAAGTCTGCAAATCGCCAGGGACCACCAGGAGCTGTTTGTTCTGATGAATTGCGGGATGACAGACTTCGTCGCATCAAAAGGGACGTGAGGAATGGCAAATACGAAGGTGGTGAATTTCTGAGCCAGGCTCTCGAAATAATGCTGAAACAGCTTTCTGACGACACCGAATAGCAGAAAACCGCTGTGGATTTTTTTTTGAAGCCTTTGAAACGCTGAACGTGGCTGCGAAACTAATGCCCGGACCGTTTTCCGAAAGATATGTGCCGATCAAGTCGGCAAACAGTTGTTTCAGACAAAGGTACTGCTGTGAAGAATCTGACGCCGGAAACTGTTTCAGCCGCACCCGTGGAAAAATTCAGGGAATACCTCGAAACTCGGCGAATGCGGCTGACTCAGGAACGTGACATCATCGTCCGTGAGATCTTCGCGGATCACAAGCACTTTGAAACCGATGAGATTGTCGCACGACTGACGAAACAGCGCATTGGCGGGACTCGGGTAAGTCGAGCGACAATCTACCGAACAATCGGTCATCTGGAAGATGCCGGTCTGATTCGCAAGGTTGCCCGCAGCAACGACCGCGAAGTGTACGAACATGATTATGGTTATCCACAGCACGATCATTTCATTTGTGAAAAGTGCGATTCGTTGATTGAATTCCGCAATGATGTGATTTCGAAGACACTGGAAACCATCGCAGCTGACCACGGTTTTCGTATGACGGGCCACCGTCTGGAAGTTCACGGGATTTGTACTCAGTGTGCTCGCCCGCCTTCCCGCCGCCATCGCAAACTGGACATGATTTGAATTTGAGAGGTCGGATAATCCCGGCGAAAACAAGGTATAGACTGAATCCGACTTTCTCTGACGGGTTTGGTCCATGGTCATTTGGATCGATGTTTGTGTATTGTCAGCAGTGAGTAGCGGGGTCGCTCTGAGGCACCCGAGCGCTGTCGAGAATGGAATTGACTAACGACGGATTGATTCTGCAGGGGTGGTCAGAAACGTCCGCAATGCACCCAGCAGGATCGCAAGCGCTGCCAGAGATCCACCAGTCAGTCCGAGGATCGATGGCCAGTGACTGAACACGATTCGCATCAATAATGGCTCCGCCCAGATCCATCGCCATGTACCCAGCACGATCACAGCAGAAACAGCGAGATAGGGACCGAACGCCACATATGTGCGACCTGTGGTGATGCGTACCGCTAATCCGGCCACAATCCCTGTCAGGGGAGCGATGGCGATGGCGCAAAGCGCCGGCTGCCACCCGATGAATGAACCGATCATCGCCATCAGTGTGACATCGCCGTATCCCATCGTCGGCTGTCCCATGACCCATCCGGAAATTCCGCGCACGAGCCATATAAAAGTGCCTCCGACAATCATGCCGCCCAGACTCCAGATCAAACCGTGCAGGTGCTGGTGGTTTTTCATCCATTCGGGCAGATAGGGACCGTTCAGTCCGGGGATCTGGGCATCCCAGTTCACCCATACGTGGATGACCTGCAAATCACCCGACATCGTTGCTCCGGCGACTGCCACGAAAATACCCAGGATGATTACCTGGTCAGGAATCACATAGTCCAGCAGATCGGTGAGCACGGTGACGGTCAGGAGAAACAGTAGTGCCAGGTGATATGGAAGTCTGAGCAGGTGCATCGCGGTCACAGGCTGAACTTCTGCCACCTTCTGGCAGTCGATTACTGTTAACAGCCACGCGTAGGCCGTAAACAATATTCCCATGACCAGTGACGAAACCACGGGCCATCGGACTCCCCGGCGAGTTCCGCATATCCTGCAGCGAATTGTCCAGACTCCCAGCCAACGCTGCTGAATGGAGCACGGAGTCCGGCATTGTTCACAGTCATCCAGCCCGGTAGATGAATCCCCGGCCAACACGTGAGCTGCCCAGCCGGCGGCAATCCGGCCCAGCACACAGCCGACAATAAATAGCATAATTGGTGTCATAGGCATCGCTGGAAGGCGTGAGCTGTTGGCTGAATCCTGCTGACAGATGAGTATTTGGACCAGACGGGAAGCAGACTGCTGCTGTTACGCTCCAGTTGAGTTGAGGTCTGATTCGGTCGTGTTACCAGCGTCGAATCATGTTCTGTTCTTGTCGCTTTTATGTCCACAGGCCGAGTTTCGCACAGACCGCGAAGTGTAGGTAAGTGCACGGCCGGAACAAATCTCACAAAGATAAGCCGGTTGTCGTTTTCATGGGCACAGTGCCCGTTCATTGGGCGAATGGCCGCGAGGTGATAAGAAAAAGCCAGTGAATTTTGGTTGGCACGATTGTTGCCTTGGATTCTGGCACAGGCAGATCTCGGCGACCAGTTATTTGTCAGTCGCTGTGCGTTGTTTGAGTGACCTTCTTATGTGCACTCCGCGAAATCAACTGAGACAGGAGCAACAGTCGTGAACAAACTTTTTTCGTGGTGCCGCATTGTGGTGCCGTGTTTTATTTTGCTGGCCGGAACAGCAGCGTTGGGGCAGGACGATGCTGCCACAGCGGAGCCTGTGGCAGAAGAAGCTTCAATTCCCGTGGAATTCATCGTCCACAACCTATGGATCATGATTGCGGGAATGCTGGTGTTCATCATGCACCTGGGTTTTGCCACTCTTGAAAGCGGTCTGACCCGATCGAAAAACACTGTCAACATCCTGTTCAAGAATACCATGATCATCTGTATCGGTTTTCTGACCTATCTGTTGATGGGCTTTAATCTGATGTACCCTGGTTTTGATGATCCCTCCACCGGGTATTTCGGGTTTGCCGGTTTTGATTTCATGATGAATGGAGCTGCACAGGCCAGTGACCCGGCCTTCTCATCGCCAGCCTATAATGAAGGCTATACCGCTTACACAGACTTCTTCTTCCAGGCCATGTTTGCTGCGACGTGTGCCACGATTGTTTCAGGAGCTGTGGCCGGTCGAGTGAAACTGTCCTCGTTTCTTCTGTTCAGCACCTTGTTCGTATCCATCTGTTATCCCGTTACCGGTTCCTGGAAATGGGGGGGCGGCTGGCTTGACGATCGAGGTTTCTATGATTTTGCAGGTTCAACACTGGTCCATTCGGTTGGAGGCTGGGGTGCCTTGGTGATGGCATGGTTGCTGGGTGCGCGAAAAGGAAAATATGTAGATGGGAAATCCAGACCCATACCCGCAAGTAATCTGACATTGGCAGCCATCGGAGTATTTCTGCTTTGGCTTGGCTGGTTTGGTTTCAACGGAGGGTCGGTGCTGAGTGCTGATCCCGGACTGGTTTCTCTGGTGCTGGTTACAACTTCAACTGCGGCTGCTGCCGGTGGACTTGCCGCAGCGATTACCTCATGGGTTCACGGGGGAAGACCGGACCTCAGTATGGGACTCAACGGCATACTTGCAGGCCTCGTTGGTATTACAGCGGGTGCGGATCAGATGTCCGGTCTGGATTCACTGTTGATCGGGTTGATCGCGGGAATCTTGGTTTACTTTGCCGTACTTTTCGTTGACACCGTTCTCAAGATTGACGACCCCGTGGGGGCAGTCAGTGTCCACCTGGTGTGTGGCATCTGGGGCACGCTGGCGGTCGGACTGTTCGGTGCAATGGCCGGTGCCGACCAGCTCATGAAACAACTGACCGGCATCGTGTCAATCGGTGCCTTTACTGTTGTCTTTTGTCTGGTTCTTGGGTCTGTCTTGAAAGCGACGATGGGAATCCGTGTGAGTCTCGAAGACGAAGAGATCGGGCTGGATATCAGTGAGCACGGGATGGAAGCCTACGCTCTGAGCCCAACACGAATGCACTGAGTCATTCTGAAAAACGGCCCCGAAACGAAGAGAGGCCGGAGTTGTATGACTGGTCTCTCTTCGTTTTTTTTTATGTGTCGTGTGGCACAGTGTTGATATACGTTTCAGGACATCCCTGGCAGGAACCAGAGCCCGGGTTTCGCTTCAAGTCAGGCCTCGTACTCATTCAAAAATCCGGCATCTACCAGCAGAAAGCTGATCATGAAGAAAATTGAATCTGTCGTTCGACATTACAAGCTCGAGGACATTAAGTCGGCCCTCACAGCCGTTGGAGTTCTTGGTATGACTGTTAGTGAAGTCCGGGGCTTCGGACGACAGCGCGGTCACAAAGAAACTTACCGCGGTGCTGAGTACACCGTCGATTTTATGCCCAAGGTCAAAGTTGAAGTCGTCGTTGACGATGACAAATGCGAAGAGACCATCAAGGTCATTTGTGAGTCAGCAAGGACCGGTCAGATCGGTGACGGAAAGGTATTTGTGTCGTCGTTGGAACAGGTCGTCCGCATCCGGACCGGGGAAACCGGTCAGGAAGCGATCTGATCTGAGGACCGGGCGACGAGGTTGGTGCCAAAATGACCGTATGGTTAGGTTCAGGGCCTCGGGTTCCGGCCCTGTCCCCTCAAGGCGGAACCCGAACGCAAACAGGGCCGACAGATCTTTGCTGTCGGCCCTGTGTACTGGTCCGGTTGATGAATCAGTTATTCATCTGCCACAAACGGGAGCAGGCCGATAAACCGAGCACGCATCACGGCGGTTCGTACGGCACGTTGATAAATGGCTGATGTTCCCGTACGACGTCGTGGCAAAATACGGCCCTCCCTATCGATAAGAGAACGGAGTACCTTCAGGTCCTTGTAGTCGACATACACGGGCCGCGGTACCACACCGTTCGGACAAAACGGGCACTCCATCTTCTTCTTTTTGAGACGAGCGCGCCGCCTGCGCAACTTTTTAAGATCAGCTTTTGAGATTGTAGGCATGGGATTAATCATTCTGCCACAGCGGTTCACTGCAGCGACAGAGCATCGGGATCGGGCTGGTGTGTCCCCGTAAAGTCTTATGTAACATTTGGTTACAATTAACCGCCCGTCGGACAGGTGTCTTTTACAAACGCCTGCGGGGATTCAATGTCCGGCATTGTAATCTGCAGCCACAGCCGAACAACTGCAAACACAATCTGTGGAGTTGGATTTCGTGACACAAGCTGATTTTTGATGTGATCTCAGGAAGAATCTCGGTGTCTGTCGGGGTGTTCACAGTGATTACTGCTTGTCGCCTCATATGAGGACGATTGCTGATCCTGACAACGGTAATTTCAGAGACGCTCCCCGTCGTCAGCCCGGCTCAACGACGGGTGCGTCCGTTGCAGAATAAGAACCCACCCCGCCTGAGCAAGGCTGTGCGGTTAACCGAATGTTTTGCGAACAGGAACATAAAAATCTGTTAGTCCTCGGAAGTGCGCTTTGTTCTACTCTCGGTGGAAACGTCGAGCCTTCAGGTCAAATCTGGGCAGTGAACCAGGGCTGACGATTCTTACTTCGCAGACAAATCCCAGCCTCTGTCTCAATGCGTCCGAGACACGAGTCTGCAGTTCGCCCGAATCGGCTGAAAACGATTCGACTGTCACCAGCAACTCATGCATCGCCCGGACGGTCCGGACATCGATTCGGAATTCAGCCACTTCATCGATTTCACGCAGTACTGCCTCGACACTCGATGGAAACACGTTGTTGCCGCGAATTGTCACCATGTCGTCAGACCGACCTAAAATGCCGCCTTCCAGCCACAGCAGTTGACGACCGGCAGGATCTTTTGCCGTCGATGCACGCACCAGGTCCCGCGTTCGATATCGGATCAATGGTGATCCAGTTCGACCAAGATTTGTAATCAACAGTTCTCCTGTAGTGCCTTCCTGCACTGGTTCCAGAGATTGCGGATCGACAATTTCCGCAATTGTTTCTGTTTCCAGCAGATACATCCCGCCGGGCCGATCAAAAGATTCAATTCCCAGGGAACCGATTTCTGTCATTCCCCAGTGGTCGATGACTCGTGCGTTCCAGGCTTGTTCGATACGACTGCGAGTCGCAGGAATGGCTCCACCCGGCTCTCCGGCCACAATCAGCATACGGACGGTAGACTCATGCAGATCTATGTTGTTCTGTTGTGCCAGTTCTGCCATTCGCAGAGCATAAGTGGGAGTGCAGCAGACAATAGTGGCTTCGTTTTCAATCATTGCCCTCAGACGAATTTCGGTTGTCATTCCTCCACCGGCCAGACAAAAATTTCCGATCCGCCCTGCTCCCTCAAATGCCGCCCAGAAACCAATAAACGGTCCAAACGAAAACGGGAAAAAAAAACGATCGTCCGGAGTTATACCTGCCAGAAGATAAATCTGTCGCCAGCATTCCATGATTCCATCCCAGCTGGCTGCCGTGTCCAGCCAGCGCATCGGTCGTCCTGTGGTCCCAGATGTCTGGTGCAGGCGGCAATATCTGTTGGGAGGATAGGTGAGATTTATCCCGTATGGTGGTTGTGCTTCCTGTCCGTCCACCAGTTCCTGCTTGGATGTCACCGGTAACTGATGCAGGTTTTTCAAACCGTCAATGTCCGAGATATCAATCCCGGTAAATTTCCGGTCATAGAACCGATTACGAGGTATGATCTCCGTCAGCATTTCCCGGAGTCGTCGCGACTGAATCTCACGAATTGACTTCCGGTCGCACCAGATGTGCTCGATCGACGTGGTCACTCTGTTACCTTCTTTGAATGGCTGATCAAGTCGTCGTTTTGTATCGGTGTTGCTGACTGTCAATTCGTCTACCGATCAACAACAGACCTTCGGATGACGTTCCGACGATTCCACCACACATACAAACGGGCTTAGTTCAACGGTGCTGTCAGCAACTGATCTGTACGACATCATCGGCCCGCCGGCAACGCAGCAGACCGGAAAACTAAACTGTTTTTTTGTGCGATGTGGTGATCTACTTAAGTAGATACCGATTGGCGATTGTGATGCCCGACAACATAGCGCCGACAATCCCCAGAAAGCCCTGATCGGTACCGCACAGATACAGGTTGTCTACAGGTGTCTGACCATCGACGAACTTACGAGGTGCACCGTAAACACAGCCGTTATCATGCCCGGTAAATCGACGAATTGTGCGGGGGGTAAATACATCCGTGTCGAGTACGTGCGCACGAAAGTCGGGGATATGTTTCAGTGCCGTGCGGATGATGCGGTCATTCCATTCCATCTTACGAAGCTGATAGTCTTCTTCTGACAGCGAAATCCAGTAGTCCGGATCCGCAAGTGCTGTGATTCGAACTCTGCCATCTTCCAGAGGCCTGGAGTAGTCAAAGTTGTTTGGTGAACAAATGATTCCGCTGCGCAGATCAACCGGATCATTTGGTCGTTCATAATGGAATTCATCAGCATCATTAAAGAAAACGATGGTTTCATTATGTCCCAGGTCCGACGGCTCACAGTCCAGAACAGATATTGATTCCACGAATGAAATGTTTCCTGGACTCGGTCGACTGACGGACTGTGTCGGGTCGACCATTCGCATTGTTTCTGCCGCTCCGGCGGACGACAGTACGTTGTTAGCTTTGATCTCAGTACCGTCTTCAAGAATGACGGAACTGGCCTGGCCATTGTGCTGCACGATTTCCTGTACGCCTGCCCGCAGTTTGAGATGGCCGCCAAGTGATTTGAAGTGTCTGACGAGCTGCTTCAGGATTCGGCGGATGCCATCAAACGGTCGTCCAAAACCTTCGTAAAATATACTCTTAAACATAATCACAAACTGACTGAAATCCATGTCTCGAGGTGTTGCGCTGCCGTAAAACATCAACGGACAGAAGAGCATGTCGATGAGCATTGGATCGCTGATATGTTCACTGAGGACCTGCCGTGCCGAAACGGACTTGCGATTCAGGTCGAGGGCGTCATGCTCATTGATTTTTTGCAGCAGACGGCAAAACCCGTCGATTTGCTTGGGGAACGCTTCAGCGATATCGGTCAGAAGGCAATTGAAATCATTTGTGAAATTCAACACACAGTCCGGGAATGCGACTTTTGACTGCAGTTGAGGACGCAGGTCAAAATCTTCCCATCTCATTCTCAACTGTCTGAGCAACTTGCTGAGTGGTCCGGCTTTCGTTCCCGGTTCTGCATAATTTGTGATTGCGTGAAGACCAACATCGTAGTTGCGGTTGCGAAGGCGGTAGAACGAATTGAGCCCGCCGATCGTGGTGTGGCGTTCAAGAATGCAGACGCTTTTTTCAAAATAGGCCAGTCGGACTCCCGCTGAGAGGCCCGACATTCCTGCACCAATGATCACGGTATCATATTTAACCGGCAGACGTTCCTGGGGTGATTCGTCCATAAGCGGAATGCAACCCCCGTCGATCTTTTGATCGTCCGGCGGGAATGGTGACACATGATTGATACAGCAGGTGATGACTTTGATTTTACATCACAGTCATCTGCCCGCCCGCTACCCCGCCATGGATATGTCTTTAAGACGAGGTTCCAGATAGGCGACAGTGGTCGCCATAGTCGTCAGGTGTTCGTACTCGTCTTCCGGGATCTGAATTCGATAGGCTTTTCGTAATTCCATTACGATGTCAAGGAAGTCCATGCTGTCGAGTTCCATTTGTTCGCGGAACGCCACTGCATCATCCAGATCGGACAGATCTTCATCCGGAGCTATCCGCTCCAGAATATCAAGTATGACCTGTCTGATCTCCTCACCCGTCATCAATCGACCCTCTCAAGAACGTCAACCGCCAAATAAATATGTGCCCGTTAAGGCAGAAGTGCCAACTCCGGACTGGTTCATCCTTCGTACTTCTGAACGATCAACACAGAGTTGATTCCCAGCATTCCAAAGGAATTGTTCAGGATGCTACGAACTTTCCCGATATCGCGGGGCTGATTCACCACCAGTTGATCGAGGTTGCACCTCGGGTCGGGACAGTCAACATTGATTGTAGCGTGGGCCTTCCCATCGTCAAACGACGGCAAATTTCCCAGTAACTCCAAAGCCCCTGCGGCGCCCATCGCATGTCCGATGAAACTTTTGGTATTGTTTACGACGGCATTTGTTCCGCCGAACACCTCCCCGAGTGCGGTCGCCTCTTCAATATCTCCCTGCTCTGTTGCCGTGGCATGACTGCTCACGAGGTCAACATCATGTTGAGTGATTCCTGCTCGTGAAAGTGCCAGCCGCATGCATTCTGCCTGTCTCTCAGAATTGGGCAGCACAAAGTCACTGGCGTCGGAATTCATTGCATGACCAATGATTTCTCCGTAGATAGTTGCACCCCGTTTCAGGGCATCGGGGAGTCGTTCCAGAACGCAGATTCCCCCTCCCTCTGCCACTACGATGCCGTTGCGGGAGTTATCGAACGGACGACTGGCTCGTGTGGGGTCTTCGTGAGTGGCAAGTGCGCCCTGGCTCTGGAAGCTGGCAAAGATGCCGAAAGTATGGATGCTCTCTGAAACACCGCCGGCAATGGCGATGTCAACTTCGTTCAGCCGCAGCATTTGCAGACCCTGAATGAAGCCCGCGTTACCGGCAGCGCAGGCAGCCCCCACTGTTAGGTGAGGTCCTGTGATGCCGAGGTTGAGAGTGACCTCACCGGCCGGGTTGTTGGCCACTGTACGCGGATTATGGTGGTGGGACCAGACTTTAGTGTCATACTCGAACTGAGAGATTTCATGGATCTCGTTTTCGGTTTCCACGTTGCCGTGTTCCGTAATGCCAAGATACACGCCGACGCGGCATTTCTCGACACTGTCCCAGTCCAGTTCAGCATGTCTGACGGCTTCATTGGAGCAGTAAATCGCTACAGATCCTGCCCGCGTGCCACGACGGACTTCTCTGCGCGACTGGTAGCGCAGTTCATCGAAGTTACACACACCCGCCAGAACCGGCGGCATGTATCGGGTTTCGTAGTTCACGACGCCCGACTGTCCCTTCAGCAGGTTGTGCCGAAATTCGTTCAGGCTGTTTCCATTGGGAGCGGTGAGCCCAATTCCAGTGATGACAATACGATCGTTGACGGGCACAGGACAGTCTCGGACTGAGAGTGGCGGGGCGGTTCAGTGAACGGCCAGTTACGGTGCGCCGCAGATTACCCGTGTGACGCAACAGTGGCAAGGTTCCGGTGGTTCAGTTCATAGGGCATTCTGCCGGATGGAGCAGGCAGACGACGCACCTCATTACCGGTTTCAGCGGTCAGAACAGTGTCGGGGACGCTGCGCCGGCAGCTATTGGTCATTTCATGCAGCAACGGGATCGGAAGATTTTGGATGGTGTCCGCTGCCGCGTGATCGTCAGACTCGCGACAGTTTGGACACTCGGCCGCTTCCGACCCATTCTGCTACGAAGATATTCCCTTCGGAATCGAAGCATGCGTCGTGAGGATGGATGAACTGACCGTTGAGCCACCGGTCAGGTTTAACGCGAAGATTGTCAATTTCGCTGATACGCTCCACTGCTGCTCCCAGGTGAGCAACCACCTGATTGTTTTCGTTGAGCAGAGTGACTCGCGCTTTCAGTTCAGGGACCAGCATTAGGTTTTTCCAGGTGTCAATATTGGCAGGCAGGCCATATCCCTCATATGTCTGCTTGTAGCGGCCTTCCTGGGTGAATGTCTGCAACGTGCCGTGAGCACGATCGGTAACCACAATTTCAGCCGCCCGACCTTTGCGATTATCCAGCCACAGACCATGGGCGGTATTGAAGGTGCCCTTTCCTTCACCTGGCCCGCCAAAACAGCTGAGCCAGTTGGCATCTTTGTCGTAGCGGTGAATTTGAAAGGATCCATAGCCGTCAGCCAGCCAGAACCCGCCGTCGTCGGCAAACGCGAAATTGGTTGGCATAAAGCGATCGCGTCCCCATATCTTCTGCCGGTCTGTGTCTTCGTTCGCAGCATAAACGCCTGATTCCATGGGGGCATATTTTTCCCAGACGATTTCGCCGGTCAGTGTCATTTTTGAAAACGCTTTGACCTGCTGATATCCGGTGACGTACAGAAATTCTTCGCTGCCCTCTTTGCGCACTTCCAGTCCGTGTCCACCTCCCTGAAATCGACTGCCAAATGCCCGTATGAATCTGCCTTCACTGTCGAAAACAAATATCGACGGATGATCCGGCTGGTCTACTCTTCCTTCATGGATCACATACAGATTCGCTTCAGTGTCGACCGCCACATTGTGTGTTGTCTGCCAGTTGTATCGGTCAGGGAGTTGCGGCCATGCATGTTTGACACGGTAGCGATATTCACCCTCACCCACGATCACTTCGTTGGTCGTACGTCGGGCCATCAGGACCTGTGGTGTTCCGGCCATGCTCATTGCAGCAGTCACACTGGCGCTCAGAAACATTCGCCGCGTGTCGGGGACTGCAGATTTTGACATGAATTCACTTTCTTTCGGTAAGGGTGTTATTGAGCCGGTATGACTGTTGCAGAATCATGAACTGGCAGAGATGCCGACAGCCGGGGCTGGTAAACGGACAACTCAGAAAAGACGTTCGAATGTACTAAGCGAATCGTGAGGTAAAGGATCGAGTTACGATTGCAGACTGTGTAAATGGGGCCACGTATACAGCCCGGAGTCGTGTTTGTCCGACCAGACAAATTTCAGTGCATAATTTCCGGTCAATGAAACATCATTCAGCTGGATGTCGTTGGCGACACTGTCGGGATCGAGAATCTGAACCCCCGTGAATTCATCTATGCACATTGCACAGCGGCAGCTTTGTCGCAGCAGGCGAAACGGCAGTCGGGAGACGTCATTTTCATCCCAAACGATTTCAAGAACAGCGGCGTCACGATGAACACGAATGTTTTGAGGTGTCTTCATCACCGGAGTGTTTCCTCCGCACCATGTGATTTCAAGCAGGAAATGATTCCAGCAGCAGTTCTACGTATTCTTCCAGGGACTCTGTGATTTCTTCGTATTCGACCAGTTGATGGTCAAAAAAGAGTACACCCGGATATTTGCCGGTTAAATCAATGCAGTAATAATCACCTTCTCCGTTTTCACCGATCACCAGTACCTGGTCGGGCCACTGAAAATCAGTGCCATCCGGATGCATGACTGATTCCGACCGAACTTCATTATTGATGTCCAGTACGTCGGCAGAGTCACTCAACAACTCAACCGAACTGACAAGACCTTCCCTTTCCGTACCATCATCGGCACGATTAATGTTGAGCAGTTGCGGAGGAAATTTGTCGAGTAGTTGTTTGTAGTCTTTCCGCAGGGGGAGTCCGGTCAGTTCCTGAATCTCACTGAATGTTTCTGACATGTTTTCAATGGTATCCCGACTGCTGAATGAGGACGATTAAAGTCTGAATGACGTGCAGTGAACGTCATATGAACGCAAATTTGTGCACCTGCCCAATAAATTGCTATACTGAACCTTATGAGTATTATCCGAACCTGTACGGGCAGACTTTGCGGGCTGAAACCTGATTTCGTTTGCTGGGTGTGGGTTTGTTGTGGACTCTCCGCTGCTGGCGCCGAATGGCCGTACTGTCCACTGAATGCTTCCCAGCCACCGACCGTTGATTCCGACTGGGGTTGCAACGGAATCGATGCGTTCGTTCTCCGGAAGCTTACTGAACAGGGACTGCAGCCGGCCCGAACTGCAGAGGATGCCGTCCTTGTTCGGCGGTTGTACTTTGATCTGATCGGACTTCCACCCAGTCCCGATGACATCCGACGGTATCTGGAGGATTCGTCTGAGGATCGCTGGGAATCTTTAGTGAACCGGTTGCTCGATGATCCTCGCTACGGAGAACGCTGGGGACGCCTCTGGCTGGACCTTGCACGTTATGCGGATACGGCCGGATACGAGGGTGATCCTGATCTGCCTCACGTGTGGAGATACCGTGACTACGTTATCGATGCATTTAACACCGACAAGCCGTATGACGAATTTGTGAGGGAACAGATTGCCGGAGATGAAATCCATGAAGTTATGGGGGCCGGCGAGCTGCCGGCGGTCCTGCCGGATCGAACAGTGGCACTCACCTTCTTACGGCTGGCTCCCTTTACCGAACCACGTGGCGATGAGACACGACACGAAATGCTGAGTGAAATTACGTCGACTGTCGGATCGGTTTTTCTGGGACTTACGGTCGGGTGTGCCAAATGTCACGATCACAAACATGATGAGATTTCCACCAAAGACTTCTACCGAATGAAGGCGTTCTTTGCGACGGTTTCCATGCCGCCCCCCGAACCCGGAGATATTTATCAGATTGGTGGTTCCATACCTGCCGCATTCTATCGTGATGGCGAAAAGGACTGGGCCGACCGGCGAAGAAGCAGATTCGAACGTGAAATCAAAGAGTCAGCACATCAACTGGAACAACTGCGTGCTGAACTTACCACACGTCTGAATTTTAGATCAGGATTTGGTTTACAGACTGTGGGCCAGGAGCACGGAAATGATTACGTCTACACGCGATCTTCTGTAAACGATGGAAAGCTGCATTGTTCGGTCGCAAACTGCGACGGGGAATCCTGGACGTTTTTAACGGACAGTCTTGCCGAATCTGATCCGGGCGTTGTGAGCGGATCAAACCGCGGTTTGTGGTTCGGAGATCTTTCTGCATCAGAGTCGATGACGCTTGGCCAGTATTCTGGGGGAACCCGGTCAATTGCGGCAGACAATCCCTATCACGGTGACTTCGCCCAGATCCTGATTTACGATCATCCGCTGAGTGAGGTGGAACGAAATCAACTTGGGCAGTGGCTGAAGGCCGGAAGTTCTCAGGCTGCCGCCGGTCTGCCGAAAAACGGCCTTCGTGTCTGGTTCGATGCAAGCGATCTTGATGCCGATCCCGGTTCCGATAACCCGCCGGCGGGAAGCCCGGTGGTCGAATGGACCGACCGTGTCAGCAACATAACGCTTGTACAGAACAATCCGGACCGACAGCCGGTCGTCAGCAGAATCACATCCGATTCCGGTCAGGTTGCCGGCATTCGATTTGAAGACGATTTTTTGGCAGCAACACTGACCGCTGCCCCGTTTGCCGATGACCAGCAGGGTTCAATCGTTGTGGTTTATTCGGCTGAGCATTCCGCTGAAGGATATGGATTATCCGTTGGTGGTCATGGAGAATTTATCAGTACCTTTGTGAACCCGGGAGCATCCGGAAGCAAAGATCTGGAGTCCGCGCTGGAAAAAACGGATAACAGTGTGGTGTCTGTGGAGGAGCGAAAACTCCTGTTATGGCTCAGTGATCGTGAACGGATGCTTGGGCAGCAGATCAAACGACTGGATCCTGTTGCCATGTCACTGCGGCATTCTTTTGGCCCTCCGTTTGAACCGGGAGTGCCTGTTTCGAGGGTTATGATTCGCGGGGAATACGATAATCCTGGTGAAGTTGTAGAACCGGGTTTTTTGAGCTGTATCACGGGAAACGAAGACCCGGCCGACATTCGACTGGATCCCTTCAAACGCTGGCCGACCCGCAGTCGACGAATCGCACTGGCTGAATGGATAGCCGGTGAGGATAACCCCATGACGGCACGTGTCCTGGTTAATCGTCTTTGGCACTGGCATTTTGGTCGTGGAATTGTTTCTACTCCCAGTGACTTCGGCCAACTCAGTGGCGGCCCGTCCCATCAGGAGTTACTTGACTGGCTGTCAGGCCGGTTCCTGCAGAATAAATGGAGCATTAAGTCGATCCACCGACTGATCCTCACGTCTGCGACCTGGCGGCAGACATCCATTCGAGTTGATCCAAGAGCATCAGAGATCGACCCGAACAATACTCTGCTTTGGCGACATCGAAGACAGCGTCTGGACGCCGAAACAATTCGTGATGCGATTCTGACGGTGAGTGGTCGCCTTAATCCGGAACAGTACGGACTCCCCGTTTTTCCGCCGCTTCCGGACGATATCGAGCAGCGTGTTAAGTATTCAAAAAACAAATGGGACACGCAAACCGGACCCGAAGGCCGGAAACGCAGCATCTACATTTATCAACAGCGAACACTGACGATGCCGTTCATGCAGGTATTTGATGCTCTGGTCTGTGATGAGTCACGACCGCGACGAAGGTATTCTGTGACTCCTCTGCAGGCACTCGCTATGTACAACGGACGCCTGGTCAATGAAGAAGCAAAGTACTTTGCCCAACGTGTGCGATTAGCGTCCGGGGCTGATGCGAGTCAGGCTGAACAGATCGTACAAGCCTGTCAGATCGCACTGGGGAGGCCGCCCACAGAGCATGAACAGGCAAGTATGGCACCGTTGTTCACGTCAGCGAACAGTGGTCTGGAATCTGTGTGTCGAGTGCTGATGAACAGCAATGAATTTATATTTGTGGATTGATATCGAGTGAACAGTTTGGGACGCACGTCCCGGAGTCGTCAGGAATCTCAGGTCAATCCGAAAACCTGCCATCACTCCCAAAGCGAACCGGAGTGTGCAACTGCAGAAACACGTCCAATGCCCATTACTCGACAGCATTTTCTCAACACGACCTTCAACGGCATCGGTGCACTGGCGCTGAGTGACCTGATGGTGAACAGTCCAGGGGCGGAGTCTGCGGCGGTAAATCCTTTGGCTGTGCGGGATCAACATCTGCCGCGCAAAGCGAAACACTGCATCTTTCTGTTTATGCAGGGAGGCGTGAGTCAGATGGATTCATTCGAATACAAGCCCGTGCTGAATGAGTACCATGGCAAACCGCTGCCGCGAATACCAAGCATTTCCGGTGAGCTTCAGGGACGACTGACATTTCCTCATGTCACGATCGGCAGTCCCTTTAAATTCCGGAAATATGGTCAGTCAGGGCACTGGTTTTCCGAATTGTATCCGCATTTGTCAGGACACGCGGACAAGTTGGCCATGATCCGGGGAATTAAGACCGACAATCAGAATCATGGACCGTCGACACTGCATGTGACAACAGGAAGCCAGTTTCCTGGCAGTCCGTCAGTGGGGTCATGGGTCACCTACGGACTGGGATCGGAAAATCGCGATATGCCCGGGTATGTTGTCGTCCAGGATCCGCGCGGAGCTCCTGTCAATGGTGCAGCTGTCTGGGCAAATGGTTACCTTCCGGCCAGCTACCAGGGGACTCTGCTGCGTTCGGAAGGAACACCTATTCTGAACCTCGCCCGCGCTGAGGGGATCTCAGCCCATCAGCAACGCAGTGAATTTGACGTATTGGGAGAGCTCAATAACCGCCACCTTTCACGACGTGCTGATGACACGGAACTTGCTGCTCGCATCAATGCCTATGAGCTTGCGTTTCGAATGCAGACTGAGGCACCCGAACTTGTTGATATCTCAGGCGAGACATCGGCGACACATCAGCTTTACGGGCTTGATGATCCGGTGACCGCCCGATTTGGACGCCAGTGTCTGCTTGCACGACGTCTTGTCGAGAGTGGTGTGCGGTATACGCTTCTGGTGCATGGAGTACAAATTGGCAAACACAGCTGGGATGATCACGGGGACGTGCAGGGTCGCATGGTAAGGCACTCTCGTGAAGTTGATCAGCCCGTTGCGGCACTGCTCACCGATCTGTACGAGCGGGGCCTGCTGGAAGACACTTTGGTTGTGTGGGCGTCGGAAATGGGACGTACACCCTTCAAGAACGGTTCAATGGGAAAGAAACCTGGTCGAGAACATAATTCCTGGAATCTTGTGATGTGGATGGCCGGCGGAAATGTCAGGGGTGGCTCTTCCGCAGGAGAAACCGACGAATTTGGACTGCGGTCTGTTGCTGATGAGAGTATTCCGATTCGCGATGTTCATGCCACCATTCTGAATCTGATGGGCCTGCACGACGATGAGCTGCGTTATCATCACGCAGGTCGCCTGCGTCAGTTGACGGACATTGGGGGATACGTACTGGACGATATCATCGCGTAACACAGGGTGTGAAACGACCGACACTGTCTGTTTTTTTTCTTCCGCAGAATTCGTTCAGCTCAGGCAGGATGTCTGTTCAGGTGAAATGAACTGCGGTCCCGTTTCATTCTTACCATTTCCGTCGGAGCATTTCAGTGACGTCCGCAGCGTGGCACGTTCTTTTTCGGAGAGCCTGATGCACGACCCCCTGTGGTTTGCTTCTCAGGTCTGTCGGAAACGGTCCCTTCCCGCGGCCGCAGAAACAATCGTTCCGATTTATTCTAATCCGTAGTGTTCTACATCAGGCCAGTATTCCTCAAAGTCGAAGTTGGGACTGTTGTCGGTATCATGGCAACTGTAGCACATTGACTCAGCCTGCTCGTAGGTCACCTTAACCTCTCTGCGAGCCAGCTCCAGGTTGCCGCTGTCGAGTAACTCAATATGTCTGCTGCCGGGACCGTGACAGTTCTCACACTGGTTGCCGGCGAGCAGTATTTGTAGTTGTTCGTCTTCTTTGGTTTCGGCAAACTCGCTGTTCAGAAATCCGCTCCGATAGCGAATATATTCCTGTGGGTCCCAGCCGGTGACATGACAACTGAGGCACTCCGGGTCATGTGTCCGACTGACACCATTCAGACGTTCGTATCCTTTACGTTCATTCGTCGGATCAAGACTCTCGAACGCATGAGCATGCGGTGTTTTTTTCCAAATCTCGTAAGCTTCTGTGTGACACTCACCGCATTTGGTCGCTCCGACAAATGACGCGCCACCCGGGTGTCCGATAACCCCATCTGTCAGGACGATTTGTTCATCACGCAGTCTTTGCTGATAGTTGCGCATGTGGACGATCATCTCCGGTGAATCAGCAAACTCGCTGCGTTCCAGGGGAATCAGCTGGAAGCGAATCGGTGTTTCTTCGTTTGCGGGATAAAGGCCAAGAATGCCGACGTATTTCCCCTTGTGACCTACCTGCAAAAACAGGGTCTCGCCAATTATCTCTGTGTCGGCAGTCGGGTCAGGATCGCTGAATCCCTGTCCGACAACGACCGCATCGAATTGCGGGTAACGGATCGCCAACGCCCGGGAGTCCTCCAGGTGACTGTGAGACAGCAGAATTCGACAGTCCACATTCCGCGATTCGAAATCACGCAGGATGTTTTCAATGGACGGATCAGGGTCGCTCCAGGTGATGTCGGAACCGGCTCCTTCGGCGACCACGGATTCGATCGTGGATTTGCTGATGATGCTCGTGATGCCGATCCTTCGTTCACCGATTTGTACGACACGCGACTGAACCGGAGTGCCGATTTCCGGGGAGTCGTAAAACAGCAGGTTGGCGCTAACCAGTCGCAGTGCCGCGTCAGTGTCATCCGACGCGTCCTGGGTGATGAGAAAGTCGGGTTGCAGCCGGAGATCCTCCGGACCCAATCCGACCGCGACATACTGAAGATCTTTGAGTGCCTGCATCGATGTTTCGTACTTGATCTGCGATTGACGAACTGTACGCCGGGAAAGCCCTCCCAAATCGACACCTCGAATATCCCAGCCGGCGTTTCTGAGTTTATGCCAAAGGTCGGCCCGTCGTGACATGCCGCCCAGTTGGTTTGACGTGCAGCCACACGGTTCGAAAAAACCATGCTGTTCACCAGTGATCATCAGGGCCGCCTGAGGTTTAGGCCATTTATTCCATATCGGTACGACGTCGGAATTAGGGGCAGCCTGCTGTGTAGGCTCGGATGGATCATTCAGTGCTGTGTCTGCCGCGGGACCTGGCTTGCCGGACATTTGAATGGCCAGCCAGAACAGAGATCCTGTCAGGATGATTCCAATAATAGTCAGCGACAAATTTCGCACGTCAGCAGTCTCCGGAGCAGGAGCTTTATGTTTTAAGCAGGAATCGATTCACCGGAGGTGATCATGACATTTTTTAACTCTGTCTGTAAAGATCGGGAAATAATCGATGGGGTGACCGCAGGGTCCGTCTGCGGAGCGAATCTGTCATTACAGGCTGTTGGTAACGATGAGGGACATGACATTTAAAGTGTTGCAAGATTACAGTTGAACATCCATTCGTTCAGTCAGATTGAAGACGACGCAGATCACAGTTGCGTCGGTTCCGTTCAGGAACCGTTTAATGAACACACCGCCCCTGGCGGCGAAGACTCATTTATCCGCTGATGGACACTGTGATTGCGGGATTCTTTATTGTGATTTTCGGAGCGGACGACTTTGTGACCATGAACAGTTTTGGAGGGACCAGGAAGAATGTTTGCGGCAGTTGTTTGATCTTTCCGGCGGAGATGTTCAGCAGCTGTGTTTCATTTGGCCGTGTCCTCACGATTTTCGGATGCAGAAGTGCCGAAAAAAAGGTGCAGTTGGTCCCGCAGCGGGAAGGGACATGCGGGAATTCGCAGCTGCCTTTCCGACCGTTCTTTCATGGGGCGTCGTTTTGGTGAAATCTGTTCAGACAGACGAGATGGTGAAAAACAAAGTTCAACGGCAACGGAAGGCAGGCTTCATCCGAGACCGGTACCGGTTTCACAAAAGCCCGGACAGATGTCCGATTCAGTGTCTTGTGTCCTATCGCTCTCAGTCTGTCAAAAAATCCACTGTAAAACATACGGTCACCAACAAATGTCTTACTGTCTGACGGGGAGAACCGGGAGGGTGTGGTATCTCCACAGTACTCATCTTTGATGTTGCAATGTCAAAATGCGTTGAATGTCGCACGAATGACAATTTCCGTTTCCATCGGATGGTTGGTAACGATGCGAATGCTTCCTGGATCTGAGCTGGAGCGTTTGGAGCTCAGGCCAATGGGTGCAACGGAGATGTTCATGCGGTATCGAGCCACGTTTCCATTTGGTTTTCCCATCGGCTCAAGGGCCACTTTAAGGAAGTTTGGGTCCGACTCGACTTCGAGAATCTTGAGTTCTTCATCGAAATTATCCTGATTCACAATCAACATCAGACTGGATTCGTGCCCCCTGGAAGCTGGAAACTGTCCGAGGCTGATGAGTCGTGTCCGATCACTAAATCGAGTTCCCCGCATGGGGCTGATTCGGATATTGCCCAGACGTCGTGCGTGTACAGGTACCTGAACGTCGTCTGCTTTACTGTCATGGAATGCCACTGTCAGGATGTCTTCCAGCTTGCCAACAGGGAAATCAGGTTGGATGGTCAGGTTGAAGTTCCAGCCGCTGAGGGCCTGATTCAGTCTAAGATCTGATTCTGTCATTGGGACGTATTCGACCGTAGTGAACTCTGAATCGGTTGAAATGGACTCGATGGTCAAGTCCGGAATGATCCGCGAAAACATGGTTGTCTTAATAACTCCAGGTGTAGTTCCGTTGAGATTTCCTGCGGACCATGCACCAGCCGGTTTCGTGATGATCGATGTCTCTACGATTCCTGTGATAAGGTATATGAGTTCGGTATTGTCGGGGTCATTGGTTTGGACCTTGGCAGCGTGACGGAATGCAGCGTCTTCTCTTTCAGCTTTCCACTGAACTGTGACGGTTGCAGATTCGCCAGGTGGAACGTGATTTCGATCGATTGAAAAGCTGGTGCACTGACATGTGGTGTCTCCGGTTGTCAGTTCCAGCGGAGCCTCTCCTTCGTTGGAAATGGTGAATTCATGATTTTTATCGGGTGCGTGGAGCCGCATACGTCCAAAATCGTACATTTGTACTGCTGATACCGCTTTCGGCCAGGGACCGGTCGGCGACACTTTTGGCGGAGGACTAACTTCCGTACCGGTGTGATTTTCAGCTTCGTCAGTATGGTCTCCATGATCGACAGTCCGGATTAAGTCACTGGTGCTTTGGGGACCACCTGGATCCTCGCATCCGGACAGCAGAATCACAATTCCGATCAGACAGGAACTCGGTTTCCAGAGGTCTACCGTTTGCTGTCGCAGAGTTTGTCTTGCCATGCTGCTCATTGTATTACACCACTAATAATTCGGTTCATGTTTCTGATGTCTTCGACCGAGAGGTATTGGTCACTGTGCCCCCATGCCCGATTTACTGATTCGATATCCTTGGCCCTTCCGGCAGTTGCACAGGCTGCGGAAATCTGTCCTGCAGCCTCTTCCAGAAGGGCCAGTTGTACTCGGAACGCAGCATTTGTGGGATGCCACGCAACCACCTGTCTGAAATCGTCAAGACTGTGTTCAATGTATTCATGCTGACCGGTGAGCTGATAGACCTGATGATACACCAGGGCTCGTGTGAGCCTCGCATCAATTCGGCGTTTATCGCTCGCGATGTAGTTGGCGCACGCCGATTCAATCGTATTTATCTTACTGTCCGGGATGCCGGCTTTCCCCGCAGTTTGCTGTGGGTCTTGCCGCATAAGTGAATACGCTGCAGTCCTTACAATGTGTTGGCGAATGATCGGGGACCAGGGGTCGGCAGCCGCGGCCAGTTCAAATGCGTGCTGAGCACCGCCGTTGTCCCCGGTCCTGAATCGCAGCTGACCGGTGCTGAACTGAACCCGTGCTGAGTGGACGGGCATGAGTCCCCAAATCAGTGTAGCGGCCGCAGCGGCTGCCCAAATCACGGACTCAAGGAACGGACTCAACCCGGGACGGCGTACCGGAGAAGAGTCATGCTTGTGTTGTGACGCCGGCGCCGCGACCATGGCCAGTGCGATCAGAAGAAACCACAGTGTGGTGATCTGAAGTCCGCCTGCTCCCAGTAGATGCACAAGCAATGTAATACATCCTGCCGCGGGTCCCAGTGGATTCCACGGGAGCTTGCCAGCCGCAGCCCCGACAACTGCGGCCAGCAGAATCGCAGTGGCGCTCATTGCTTCCGGATACCCGAATGCACCCCCCGTCAGCCAGTGCCATCCAAAATGCAGGAAAAGGCAACCGATGATTCCCGGGACGACTGGTAAGATGTTGGATTGTACTGTTGTGCCGCGGTCCGGGGGGACTGACCGAATAGAGCGAGCGATACCTGCAACGATCAGCAGCATTCCCGCAAACCCCACAATTCCTGCGAAGCACCATGCGTCCAGCAGGAAATTGTGAGGATCCATAATTGACTCGCTTGACTGCACAGGCTTGTGTGTCAGATACAGCTGCCGAAAGTTCCCCGGTCCCGCTCCAAACAGCGGTTCTTCACCGATGACACCGACAGTTCCAATCCAGTACAGCAGGCGAAACTGTAAAGATCGTGGTGACTCAGACAAAACCTCACGGTCGATGACGCCGGACAGGATCCCGGCGAAAAACAGCAGTGTTGCCGGAACCGCGATCGTCAGAATGATTCTAAAAATCGACCACAGTCTGGACGGAGATGTGTCTGACTGACGATTACTTCTGCTCAGCAGCAGAATGATTCCAACACCGGTTCCTACCCAGGCTGTTCGGCTTTTCGTCAGAATGAGGCACCAGCCGACCACAATGAGTGCCAGAATCGGGATTGCCAGTTTCTTCCAGTCATGTTGAGGGACCCGCCATTCGGATATCAGTCCGCCACTCAGCAGCACCAGTCCGACTGCGAGAACTCCTGCCAGTGTATTTGTGAGCGCGAACGGACCGAACGGTTCTGTACTGTTCAAAAGCCGTTCTTCGAACAAGTCACGTCCTGGGCCATCCAGAATTCCTGCACTTGCGAACTCCTGCCGGATCCTCGCTGCTTCCAGCGGATTGGTTTCGCTGTCAAGAAGCCTGCGTTTCTCGAGATATGACTCTGCTTCACGAGCGTAGAAGACATGACTTTGCCAGATACCGAACACGGCCAGTCCGCAAGCCAGGCCGGCGATCAGACTGACCAGTGTTTGCCGAACGGTCTGACGCGACGCCAGCAGACGGCACAGCCAGCCACAGGCAGCAATCGCGGTCCACGCAATTGCCAGATTAATCGCGGCACGTCGGTCCCCTGAAACCCGAAAGACATTCCACGTTGAAAGCCAGATACTGACAGTAAGAACCATTAAGCCGCAAGTCACAAGGCCACCAGGCGTGACCCGGAATCTCCATGATGGTCCTGAGGCCCCGGTTCCCGAATCGAGCGGAGAGTCCGAATTCTGCCAATGTTTCCACTGCAGGATTGCGGTAACTGCGGCAAGCCACAAAAAAGACAGATGCAGCCCATCACCTTCAATTGCAGCCAGCGACGGCCAGTGAAATTCACAGGCCAGCAATGATGCCAGAACTGCAAACTGTCCGACGGGTTCTGTTGAGAACGAATCCGCAACCGACCGGCCTGTTCTCTTCATTTTTGCTGTGGTACGGATCATCAGCCGGTTCAGTTTACAGAACTGTCTTGTGGAGCAGATGACGTGTTCGCAGTCTCACACATTGACACCTGTCCGGATGTTGGATTTAAATCTACTGACCGGGATGCCATCGCCTCCCGGTGTCTTTTGGCAGACCTTCGTCCGGCGGTTTCCAGAATTGCGACTACAGAAAGTACACAGAAGATCAGAGCGATTACCATGAACGCACCGGTCCAGTCCTTTATCTTATACAGCAATAATCCGCCAAGACCTGTCATCAGTGTTGCCAGGTGAATTGTGAGCACCGCGTGAGCCGGTTTCAGTCCAACGTCAACCAGACGGTGTGAAAAATGACTCTTGTCGCCATGAAACGGACTGCGGCCATGACGCAGCCGAATCAGGATTACAGTGCAGAAGTCATACAGTGGTATGGCCAGAACACACAGTGGTGCAAGGATGACGTGGCGACTTCCGGAGGTCTCATAAAACGTACCGGATACGGTTAGTGTTGCCAGAAGAAATCCGATCAGATTGCTGCCTGAATCTCCCATGAATATTGATGCCGGAGGTCGATTCCAAACCAGAAAACCACCAAGTGCTCCGGATGTGATCAACAGGCCAAAAGCCACAACCCAGTGTGGAGTCGGGACCAGAGTGAGCAGAATTCCGGCAAACACCATACAGGCTATCAGACTGATTCCGGCTGATAACGCATCCATGTTGTCCAGGAAATTGAGAGCATTAGTGAGAACCACAATCCACAGAACGGTCACTGCGAATCCGATCCAGGGTTGTGTGACAAATACTGTTGCCTGAATACCGGCTGCGGTGACGCTGGTTGCAACACCCAACTGAGTCAGCAAACGGAATTGCCACGGAATATTCCATCGGTCATCAGCCAGCCCCACCAGAAACAGTATTGTTCCGCCGGCGACAATCGCTGTCATTTGGTGAGACAGTGTCGGATTGTCGTCCAGTGTTGACAAAAGTGTTTGGAAGCCTGACGAAATGCGAACAACCTGTGCCGGTGCCAGGTACAACGCGAACATTGGTGCCGCAATCCCGATTGCCAACGCAATACCACCGCCCAGTGGTGTGGGATGTTGATGAACTTTGCGGCGTCCAGGCTGGTCGACGAGGCCCATTCGAGGTGCGAGCGCACGGATCAGTGGAACGCAAAAACAGCTGGGAAAAAATGCAGCAATCAAACATGCTGTCAGGAAACTTAACACTTCCATTTTGCAATTCGCCAGGTGGCAACGGGACGCCACTGAGACGCCTCACCGCAACGCCGATCTGATTTTATTCGCAGAACAGGAATAAGTTACTTGGAGTTTAATTCCGGCACCGGAACAGACCTGCATCAGGAGGATTCTGCGTGAAATTGGACTTTGACCGGTGTGACTCAATCTACGGTGACAAGTTTGCGCGTGACGGTGGATTTGGTTGGTCTTTTGCAGTTTTGCTGCCGGACCACAATTGCAGTTGGAAATTACTTCAATGCAAAGGTGTTCGTTTGTTCACTGGATGATGGCAATTCTGGTATCGTTTCATAACCAGTTTGTAGTTTTGGCAGTGGACATCTCCGCATGATTTCTGGTGGTTATGTTTCGTAAGTGTTATGATATCAGCATCTTAAGGCAATGCTCTTTTTTTTGGGTCGTTTTTGGCGCAACACTTGCGTAGCTGTGTGATCATAACGAAGACGGTCATTTCGGTCAGCAGTATCGAACGGAAAGGGAGAGTATCATGCGAACATCCGTTACCCCCAAAATTATTCGCCGACTGCTGGCAGCGGACGGTTATCTGCATCTGGAACTTCCTGAACTGGCAGCGATTGAACTTCAGAAAATGGAAAATGCTGGTCCTCTGGAGGGACCTCGTCGTCTTTTACTCGGTCTGGCACTTAAGCGAGCTGGTGAATCGGAGCTTGCAATCGAACACCTGGAAGAGGCCGCCCGTGTCATGCCCACTCCTGTGCGAGGTTTTGCGTGGAGTGAACTGTCCGGCTGCTATAAGAACATCGGAAGTGATGTAATGGCAAATCTTGCTGATTCTCTCGGTGGTGAAAAAACCTACGAGTTGCGAATTGCGCTGCCGTTTGGAGAAATCAGTATCGAGTCAACGGCAGCCGCAGTGGCGGTTGTTTGACTGTGTCTGTCCGGTTCTGATTCCGGCGACTTACCAGCAGAGTTATCCTGTTTGGATGGCTCCTTTTTTTTTGCGTCTGGCTGAACGATCGAATTCCTGTCATTCCTCTGTTCGCAGATCCTGTCACGCGACATACTTCCGTTTCCACAATTGATGTGGATTCAACCAACAGCGTATGGATCGATTGAGGTTTCAGGATGGATACACGGCCAGAAGCATGGACCGCGCTACTGGTGGTTTTTGGGACGTTCGCGCTCATCGGATGTCGCAGTCATCAGCATGCCCGGATACTTTCGGCTACCGACAAAGACATGGTGGGAAGTCACGAGGCTGGTGCCGCAACCTGGAAGCCGCTGATCGATGAATCAGTGGTCAGACTCCTGGGCCGGTCTGTCGACAGTGTCGAAACCGTTTCATATACAACTTCGGGTGGCGTACCGGTTCGTACCGTATGTTTTGCAGGTGTGGAAAATCGAAGCAGCGAACCGTTGGGAGATTTTCGTGAGCAAATCTACGAACACATTGACTCACTCGTGGGCCAGTCTCCCGGTTTTCGGATGATCAGTCGGCGATATGTTGAGGCAGCGATGAAGGATATTCGCTGCCGACCGGACGCACTGATTCTGCCTGCGAATCAGAGACAGCTTCAGGCCGCGCTTGAACGAGTCGAGCAGCCTTTTGATTATCTGCTGTTCGCGCAGGTGACCTCCGGGACAACAGAAACCAACGGTGACTATCAGCGTGACTACCTGCTGACGTTGGAGCTTCTGGACATTCACACAGGAGTCGCCATCAAGGAGTCGGCACAGCTTCGCAAAGGGTATCATCGATCCTATGTTGGTAAGCTTAGGTACAAGTTGATGTCGAGTCCGTAAAGCGGATCTGTAGACGGTCGGGACGTTACAGATTTGGAGATCTGGCAGATCACAGGCAGTTCCTGGGTTTCTGTTAGCGGATGCAGACGCCACCGGAATAGCGAAAGCCATTGCGATGAGTCCGGCATTTAGATGTATCTTACTGATGGTTCCGTGGTATTTGTTCAGTTCGATCGGTTGCCGGTCGACGGTGCATGTTCATCAGCAGATGATATCAGCGTACGATCGCGGCGAGGTGGATGATGCCCTGTTTCAGCTGGAACGTCTGGCTGACAGTGGTCCCGGTGAATCGAACATTGTCTCATTGAACCGTGCCATTCTGTATCTCATGGATTCACGTCCCGAGTCAGCCGTTCCTGAACTGGAGTGCACTCGCAAACGGCTCGACCATTTGAAGCAGATCGATGTTGTTGAACGAGGGATTTCCATATTGGATGATGATTCGTTCAATGCCTGGACCGGTCAGGATTTCGAGCGACGAATGGTTGACAATCTTCAAATCATTGCCGGTTTTTTACAGAACGATGATGACTCGTTCGCACTGGTCTCCAGGGGGATGAACGGTGTTTTCACAGACGAGCGAATTGTCAATCCGTCCTGGAAATCCAGTGATTTTACGAAGTCGGGGACGGTCAGACGGGCCGTTGCTGTTCCTGCACGGTTTGCAGCAAATCGTATGACGGCGTGGCTGGCTGCAGCACTGACTTCGGAACGAATGATGGACGCTGATGCCACGGATCGACTGATAAAGCAGGTCGCGGCCTGGGAACCTGCGGGACATACCGACGTTGATGATCTGCACACACTGGGTACACGAACCTCTCAGAATTTCGGTACGCTGCAGGTCGTCACGTTTGCCGACCGAATATCACCCCGGAAGTCTGAACAGGCCCTGCCGACGACGGCTGCTTTAGTGGTGGCTGATCGACTGCTGTCTGTCACCGGTGACCATTCACTACCGCCAACCATTTTTCCCGTTCTGGTCGACCGACCGGTCAGTGAGCGTTACGAACCGATGTTTGTGACACATATGTCGGTTGGTAGTGCGGAATCAAAAAGTAGTCGATTGCTGGTCGATCTCAACGCAGCCGCATGGGACGCTTGGCAGGCGGATCGGGATCAGCAGCTGGCTCGCGCAGTTGTGCGACGTGTCGTCAAAAAAAGTGCCGTTTACGGAGCCAGGAATGCTCTTGGTGTACGCAACGGATCTGGTGCTGATTTACTGTTGAACGTGGGGGGGATGATCTGGGAAGCTCACGAGCGGCCGGATCTGCGCCAGTGGAACCTCCTTCCGGCGGCGATTGAAGTGGCTCAGATGGAACTTCCTGCAGGAAATCACACGGTCAGGTTGCAGGTCTTTCCGGAACGTCAGCAATCACCAGGAAGACCCGTCGATCAGGTGGAACTTCCGGTGATGATTGAGGATGGTCGCAATACGTTTGTAGTGTGTTTTCGGCCGCGCAACAGACTGGTTGGGATACAATGCAACAGGCCGGGCGTCAGATAGACGTTGGGGGCTGATTTTCCTGTACACGCGAACAGGTATGGCGTTGTTTTTGGGTCTGAATTCTCAGTCCGATTCGCGGATTCACGTTTTACAGCGCAGCTAATTAATGACTCCGCTCACAGGAAGTCTCAGTGGTTCTGAACGACCTGCAATGCGAATGATCAATTCATCTTCAAAATGACCGCGGTCCGGTGGTGCGCTGAATTGAACAGGCACTACATGCACCGTTCTTTTTTCCGCCGGAACTGTGACCTCGAAGCAGTCTGACATTCCGTCACAGTCTATTGCTGCGATTCGGAATGGCTTTTTCCCTTTGACGACGATTCGCTGCCGGATCGTGTTGCCCGCCTGGACCGGTCGTAACTTCACCAGAGAAGGAGTGACCGTAATATCCGGTATGACTATTCCTTCGACCATCAGGGGAACGTACGGGTTATTTCTGTCGTTGGTGACGATCGTGATCAGATCCCGCAGACGTCCGGCACCTGCCGTGCTGTTCAGTTTGACCAGTAATCGGTAATCCATACGACCGTTACTGCGCTGTCCGGGAATCAGACGTGCTGTCAAATGGGGGTTGTCAGTCCTGACATCGACAATGTTCCAGTCCGGCCGACCGGCGTACCGGATGTTCACTGTTGAGGTATCGCCCTGACCAAGGTCAACATTGTTGAATCGCACCAGTCCGGGATCAAAGACAACATCACTGCGAATGTATGCCGAGATGGGAATTCGTATTTCAGCGTAGCGAGGTGCGTCAAAGCGAATAATAAGGTTGGAATCTTTCTTCTGTCGGAATTTGTGAGTGTTCATTTTGACTTCAACTGTTCCGGTTTGTCCCGGTTCAATCGTTGTCCGGCCAGGCGTGGCGGCAGAACATCCACATGTTGTTGTCACTTCCGAAATATGAACGCTGAGGTTGTAGATGTTTCGGATCTCAACCAGTTTCTTTACCTCGGATCCGGTCGCGATCACGCCAAAATCGATTTTCTTGGTCTCGATCATTGGCCTCGCCCAGTCATCCGAAACGGCGTGTGGCATGAGCAAGGCCGACACACAGATGCTTGCAAGAATTCCAATTTTCATGATCTGTATCTGCCTCAAGAGTAGCGTATTCCGGTAATGAGACCTCCCGTCTTCATGCCGCCTGCGAACCCGAACATAAGCCCGATATTCCTGCGTGTAACGCTGGTACACGTATCCGAGTTGATGGGAGCAACCTGGAATGTCGTTCCCACGCGCAGAACTATCCCCAAGGATGATCGACGGAGTGATAACCTTACGTTAGGGGGATGAGATCAAAGTGTCAATCTGCAGGTTATCAGGGGACGATAGTCCTCCTGGCAGGAATTGCCGGTAAATCCACACTTCAGCTGGGTACGATCGGGACGAATTGTGAGGTCTGTGCCATAAGGGCGATTGCTGCAGAACGACGCGATTTATCGGCTTCACCCGTCAAACCATACGTTCATTACTGTGATTTTCCATGGCGTCGGGTGATGGACTCCGCAATTTCGTCTGTTGGCCGGAGTCATGACACCAGCACAATACAGTCGTTGCTGATGTCTGCCGACGAGACGTCTGTTCGTGATGCTTAGTCCCCGACAGTACGCTCGATGTTGCACCGCGGGCTCGGCATGTGAACGGACTGCTTTATTCGGGAAACCCAAACCTGATGCTGATCACACGAGTCACGGTGGAAAAACAAAGCGATGAGTTCATCGATGTGACTATTTGACATTGTTCTTTATTTCCGTACCGGCTTCGGACACTTTGGTCAGAATGGGTGTGATCGGCAGCAACAACAAAGCCGTTTTTTTGCACAGTGTTCTGCTGCCAGGTATCCGGAACGCAAGTGTTCAGACTGCCACTGAGAACCGAGGTTTAGCCACGGACCTCCGATGTTTCCGCGGTACCGGCAGATGTATCAACCTTAAGTTCACTATCCGCACCAGTGTCATCATTTTCGATGAAACCGGATACGAACCGTGGAATGGTTGTTCCTGACTCGTGTCACGCATTTCGTGAATTGACAGCTGACTTGTTTTGGCAGAGACAGACCGACCCGTTGTCCGGATACTGACAGTGCAGTCCATTATCACCACACTGATATATTCTCGGGGCACATCTGTAATTCTAAAGATTTTGGCGTTGTTGCGCAAACCGAACGATGTCGGAATGAAAGAAACCCGCACCGTTAATGGTGCGGGTTTAAGCTGATAATGCGGTAATCCGTTGTTCTAATTCGTTCGCAGGATTCCTGGACGGGCGATGTGCTATCGAGAGAGCTTTACGTGTTTCCGTTTGAGGCGTCGAGCTTTTGCACTTGCCGGACGCCGTCCATGATTTGCTTTGTTGAGTTTTCGGTTTGTCTTAGCCATGTCAATACCTGACTGGATCCGGAAGTTAACATACTCAGCGGAAGGACGGGCTGAGCAGAATATCGATCAGTGAGAGTCCGCGAAAGGCAGACTCAACTCAGATTCTGTATTTCCCAAAGAGATTTCCGATACAGTTGTCCTGCTGCACATTGTCTGAAAACATCAATCGACAGGAAATCGAAACTCGCTTCAGCCGATTTCACGGACGGACACCCGAAATCTTTGCTGAGGTCTGATCCGATCTGTAACTTGCTGACAGTGGTGCACCTCATAAGAGGGTAACATTCCGGGTAGAATAAGGGATTCCGCTTTCATGCCGCAACGTGTTGTATTCTTTGACATCGACGGGACACTGCTGGCATCGGGGGGAGCCGGCCAAAAGGCGATGGAAAGTGCCTTGATCGAAGAATTTCGGATTCAGTTTCCGTTTGAAGGTGTTCTGACAGCCGGTCGTACCGACTACGGGATTGTAACCGACATTTTCGATCGATATCAGATCGCTCACTCGGACAAACAGTATGAGCGTTTTCGATGTGCATACCTGGAGCGACTTCCGGATAATCTGCAGACCTCGTCGGGTCAGGTATTGCCCGGTGTGGCAGAGTTGCTGGCAACGCTGTCTTCGAATGAAGACCTTGTACTTGCTTTGATAACGGGCAACTATTCGGAAGGAGCCTGGATCAAACTCCGACACTTCCGGCTGGACCGGTATTTTAAATTCGGTGGATTTGGAGATTGTCACGCCAATCGAAATTTGGTTGCAGAATCGGCCAGAGTGACCGCAGAATCTGAGCTGGGTAGTCCGGTTCCCGGGCATCACTGCTGTGTGGTGGGCGATACGCCGGCGGATATCGAATGTGCCAGATCCATTGGAGCGATGGCGATTGCAGTCGCAACCGGCACGTTCAACATTGATGAACTCGCCGCAAACAGTCCCGATCATGTGTTTGTTGACTTTCGTAATGTGAACCTGACCATTGACAGGATCACTGCCATCTTGCATTGACAGGAAGTGATGTCCCGCCCCGTCGCCGATGCTGAGGTCGATGAGACAAGGGAGTCAGTTTTTCTCACCTGCTCGGCGTGTTGCAGATTCCGTATATTCCGGCTGGAGTTCGTCTGGTACAGGAAACGGAGCAGTACAATTTCCGGCTGTCCTGAAAACCGGCCCGGCTGCTTTTCAGAAGTTTACTGTCTGGTATCGTTCTTCCTGACAATGCCCGCTCCCTGTCCAGAATCCATCGCCGGCAGACTGCCATGAAAACTGATGAAATTCGCGAAAAATACCTTGTGTTCTTTGAGTCTAAAGGCTGCATTCGCCGTCCCAGTGATGTCCTGGTGCCTCGGGATGACCCTACGGTACTGTTCACGCCGGCGGGTATGAATCAGTTCAAGAACGAATTCATGGGGATCGGTAACCTGGAATTTACAAGAGCTGCCACCTGCCAAAAGTGTCTGCGTACCGGTGACATCAGCAATGTGGGAGTCACTGCCTATCATCACACATTTTTTGAAATGCTTGGCAATTTTTCTTTTGGAGACTACTTCAAACGTGAGGCAATTCACTGGGCGTGGGAATTCCTTACCGGTTCAGACTGGCTGGGTCTTGAAAAGGATCGACTGACGGTCAGCGTGTATAAGGGAGCCCACGGTTTCGACGAAGAGGCCTTTAATATCTGGAAAGATGAGATTGGTCTGTCCGCGAATCGTATTGCACTTTTGGAAGAAGACGAGAACTACTGGCCGGCCAGTGCGCCCAGTAAGGGGCCCGACGGTGTCTGTGGTCCCTGCAGTGAGATCTTCTATCAGCCTGCGGGTTTCGATGGTGACGTTGAGATATGGAACCTGGTGTTCACGCAGTTCAATCGAGTTGGTGATCCGCCTGACAATCTGCGACCGCTGCCCGCAAAAAATATTGATACGGGAATGGGACTGGAACGAACGGCCGCTGCACTTCAGGGCGTGATCAGTAATTTCGACAACGACGTGTTCAGGCCATTGTGTCTGGCATCTGCCGAGATCACAGGAGTCGAGTATCGTTTTGACGCACCGCAGGGACGACCGATTCGACGAATAGCGGATCATCTTCGAGCGGTTAGTTTTTGCATTCATGAGGGGGTGATCCCCGACACAGAGAAGGAAAACTATATCGTGCGTCAGTTGCTTCGACGTGCATCGTTGGAAGGTTACCTGCTGGGAAAACGTGAGCCGTTCCTGTATCAAATTGTGCCCGCCGTCGTTGATGTGATGAAAGCCGCTTACCCGGATCTGACGGAAACGGTTGAAAGTGTGCAGAACACGATCAGGGAAGAAGAAGACCATTTTTTTGGTACAATTGAACGAGGACT
The DNA here is from genome assembly GCA_022447225.1 of Fuerstiella sp. Classification (NCBI taxonomy): domain Bacteria; kingdom Pseudomonadati; phylum Planctomycetota; class Planctomycetia; order Planctomycetales; family Planctomycetaceae; genus Fuerstiella; species Fuerstiella sp. The sequence goes on from JAKVAZ010000011.1 coordinate 68,375, forward strand.
TGCCCGATTTGATCAGTTTGCGGCACGAGCTAATTCCGATGACGGTGTGATTCGCGGAGAAGACGCGTTTGCACTTCATACTGAAGACGGATTTTTGATTGAACTGACCGAAGCGATTGCGGAGGACCGGGGGCTTAAAGTTGATCGGACCCATTACGATGAACTGACCGGTGAGCATGCGAAAATCAGCCGCGGAGGCAAAGAAACGTCGGTCATGGTGGCTGGTCCGCTCGACCTGATTCGCAAGCAGCACGGTGACACCGTGTTTCTTGGCTACGATGCTTTTACGTCAGAATCAACTGTTATCGGTTTGATCCACAACAACTGTGGTGTTGACAGTATTCCGGGCGGTACACGAGGAAGCTTTGGAATTGTTCTGGATCAGATGCCGTTTTACGGCGAGTCAGGCGGGCAGGTTGGAGATGTCGGCAGACTGACCGGCGATGGTATCTGTGTGGAGATTTCAGACTGTCAAAAACACAACCAAACATTATTTGTTCTTGAAGGCCGACTGACCACCGGGAGTCTTGCAGTCGGAGATGAGGTGCACGCTGAAGTTGATGAAACACGTCGAACCGGAATTCGGCGTGCTCATTCCGCAACCCACATCCTGCATCATGCACTGCACCAGATACTGGGAGAAAAAGCGACGCAGCGAGGCTCCAAAGTTGAAGAAGATGCCCTGCGGTTTGACTTTGCCCACCGGCAGGCCATGACACCAGAGGAAATTCGACAGGTTGAAGATATTGTCAACGTCAGGATAACAGGTGGTGCTTCCGTAGAAACAGAACTGTTGCCAATCGAAGAAGCCCGCGCACGTGGTGCGATGGCTCTGTTTGGCGAGAAATATCCGGACGAAGTTCGTGTCGTGACAATGGGTGATTTCAGTGTCGAACTTTGTGGTGGTACACATGTTGCGAATGTCGGTCAGATCGGATTGTGCCGTATTAGCTCCGAAGAACCTGTGGCCAAAGGTGTTCGCCGAATTACGGCTGTCACAGGTCCGCGAGCTCTGAAAAAGGGACGTGATGCCGACGAACTGTTGCTGCAGCTTCAACGGGTACTGAAGGCCAACCAGCCTGCCGATTTGCCGCCACGTGTGGACGCCCTGCAGAGTCAGTTGCGCGATCTCAAAAACCAAGTGGCCGTACTGTCGTCGGCTTCCGTATCCGAGGAAATCGATGACCTGGTTAACGGTGCTGAACATGTCGGCGATGTGAAGATCGTGGCAGAGCAGGTGCATAACGCGACACGTGAATCACTTCGAGACTACGTGGATCAGTTGCGCGACAGGCACAGTCCGATAGCAGTGATTCTTGCGGGCGAAGTGGATGGAAAAGTTGCCCTCATTGCAGCTGTGAGCAAACCTCTGGTGAAAGAAAAGGGTCTCAATGCCGGTCAGGCAGTGAAAGTCGCGGCTCAGAAGGCGGGTGGTGGTGGTGGTGGCCGCCCCGACATCGCTGAAGCCGGGGCAAAACAACTGGACAGAATCACTGAAGCGATTACTGCGGGTAAGAAAGCTTTTCAGGAACAGCTCGGATGAATCCGAAAAAAATGGCCTGAAATCAGCAGTCCTGTGATGATCCGAGTGGTCGACTTAACGTTCTGTTTTCTCGTGTGAGGACGGAATTGACTCAATGAGTGGCGGCAGAAACGCACAGGACATGCTGTGTGACAATCCATTGTACCTCGTGGATTCGGCAGTCAGTGTCTGGTATATCGAACAACGCAGACAGGAGCAGTTGGTCGGCTCTACAGTCCTCGACGTTTTAGTTCAGCAAGCACGTTTTGCACGATGGCCGATACTTCTGCGGGGTCGGTCATCACCGCATTTGTATCGGTCGGACAGCCCCCGACGGGCTGATCGGTAAATCCGTGAGCTGCTAGATGACACTGTAGTTCGTTGCTGAGTGTTGCTAAATCGGTTCGTTGTTCTGACGACATCGGCTGTCTGCCGTGTCCCATGTTGAAGCCTCGCAGTCCCACCGCTGCCCGAAATCCTTCCGGAAATTCGGCCGAATAGATCATGGCGTCAAACAGACGCACCAAGTCGTACTGCAGACGACGTGCTGAGTCAAGATCGCCGTTTAGTGTCGTGTCGTACAGTTTTCGTGTGAGCTCCGGGACAACGCCGGAGCTGGCGTTGGTTCCGCCGTCGCAGCCGACAAGCAGCATGGGCATCAGAGCTGCATCCCATCCGGTAAGAAACGCAAAGTCCGGTCGATTCGGCCGCACGGCCTGGATCATCCGGATCATATGCGGAATCTCACCGGATGAATCCTTGATTGCAACGATTCGCTCGCACTCTTCCGACAATCGCTGAACTGTAGGAACATCAATCGGGCTGGCGAACATCGGGATATTGTAGAGTGTGACGTCTACGGGAGTGTTGATACCGATTTCTCTGAAATAAGCATAAACGGAAGCCGGCGAAAGTTTGTAGTAAAACGGAGCCACGATCGCGACGGCCCGAACTCCTAACGACGCATAATATTCGCAGGCAGCGAGTGTTTCCTTCACATTGGCTTCGGCTGCCCCGGCAAGAATGGGCACGCGACCCCGTGTCTGGTCGGCAATAACGGCAACGATTCGCCGACGTTCCTCCGGGGTAAAACGTGTAAACTCTCCGGTGGAACCATTTGGGTACAGACCGTGAACGCCCCGCTCAATCAGCCAGTCGACATATCGGCGAAGTTCCTGCTCATTGATAGAACCGTCCGATGTATACGGGACGAGATTGGGAGTGAAAATACCCTGAAGACGTTGATGCGGCATTGGAAACTCTACTGGTGATTTCTGGTTGCTTACTGGATTCCGTGGACTGACCGGAGTCCTGATCTACTGTAGCGATCAAACTGATGTCGATGCATCCGATTCTTTGCCAAGACACATGATTCCGCCAGTGCACACGGCAATTGCCACCGGCAGACAGAACCACCACGGAATTCCAAAACCAATTGGCAGGTATCCCAGCAAAATCGAGGTGATGGCAGTTAACAGGGCGTACGGAACCTGAGTTGCGACGTGCTGGAGATGTTCACAACCCGCCGCAGCCGACGAGAGGACGGTCGTATCAGATATCGGCGAACAATGGTCGCCAAAGATAGCTCCCGCCAAAACTGCTCCGATCGTACTGCCAAAGATGGGATTGTTAACGATTACCGGGTTTGTACCGCCTATCAGATCACAGGCAAGGGGGACCATCACCGGCAGCAGAAGTGCCATTGTTGTGAATGAACTGCCAATTGTTGCTGAGATTGTTCCGGCAACAACAAAAGCAATCGTTGGCAGGAATTCCGCTCGAACCGAGTTTCCAGTCATATCAACGATGTATCCCGCTGTATCGAGCTGACCAGAGTTACACACGTCAGAGACACCCCATGCCAGAACGAGTATCACCACGGCCGGGATCATGGAACTGATGCCTGATGTCCAGCTGTGGACACAGTCTTCCAGTGACATTTGGCTGAAAGACAGTGCCAGCAGCACTGCCAGACTCGACGACACGAAAGAGGCTGTCAGAAGCAGTTTGTAGGCATTCATCCCCTGCTGAAAACCGGTTAAGGTGATTACCACCATACTCAACACCGGAACCACTGCGAGCCAGATGCTGCCACGGGCTGTGGATGTTGGGGGCGGGGAGTCATGTGGCGGTTGGTTTCGTTCTGTACGCAACATGGCTCCGAAATCACGTCCGCTGCATGCAACGACAGCGACGACACAGATCATCAGGATTGGATAAATCCGGAATGGAACGGTTGACCAGAAGAAATCTGCTGCGTTTGCCTCAATGCCGGCGGTCTTGAATCCTGCAGCCACCTGATCGATTTCAAATGCGGTCCAGGTACTGATACCCAGTCCGGCAACGGGTGCTGCTGTTGAATCGATCAGGAATGCCAGTTTTGCTCGTGAGAATTTCAGTTTGTCGCTCAGCGGCCGCATGGCTCCGCCCACGATCATGGAATTTGCGTAGTCGTCAAAAAAGATCAGTAATCCCATAAGCCAGGTCAGGAACATGCCTCTGCGCCGTGTTGAAGCGAAACCTGCAACGGACTCAATGGCTGTTCCTGTTCCGCCACTGTCGTTCATTACCCCGATCATGGCTCCCAGCAACAGTGTGAACAAAATCACTGAGGCATGATCGTAATCGGCGGTCTGCCGCACGATTATTTCACAGAACACCGGTACGGCGAGATATGACTCCTTCAGTGGAATAAACAGCAGGCACCCTCCAAATATCGCCAGTATCAGCGACACGGTCACCTCTCTGAACACGACAGCCAGTCCGATGGCCAGAACCGGAGGCAGAAGTCTCAGCCACGATGGCCGTACCTGAACCGGAAAGTGCCAGTGCTGCTTATCGGCGGTGATGGAGATTCCGTCCGGCGATATCGCCAGACGACGAGCACCAATCAGAGCCGGTGTGATCTGAAGTAACCCCGATGAGAATGAGACTTCGCCTGCGAATAGCTGCCGTTCAGAATTTGTTGTGGAATCTTCAGTACAGATTTCAAGGCCGGAAACGGACACCGTGCCGGACCACGTTGTGAGCAGGTTTCTGTCCTGACCAAGAGCTCGAAACGTCAGCCTGGACACGGAAGCTCCCGCAGGCAACGTGTGTGGGCCGTCGAATACGATCTCGACCGGGTAAACCGATTCTTCTGCGGTAGTGGAGATTGACGGCAGCACGCAGGCTGCCATGAAAATCGCCCCGCTCATGAGATTCTTCAGGGACATGTGAAATGGTGACCGATACGGAGTTCACAGGAATTGAACTCGACATTACCCGACATGCGGCAGGACGACAACAAAACCAGCACCACTGTCCTGTGTTGATTCCTGAAGAATCAGGCCACCATGATTCCTGGCGATTTGCCAGCAGACCGGTAATCCGAACCCAATGCCACGGCCTGCCTCTCGACCCGAGAAAAACGGATCGAACAAATGCCGACGCAGTTTCTCATCGGTAATGCCGGGGCCCCGATCCTCCACTTTGAGAATGACGGCGCCGGGCTCGGTTTTCATGCTCACAATGATGTCTTCACTAATACCGCTGTCGAGACATGCTTCCATGGCATTTCGAACCAGATGGCTCACCAGGGTGCGAATCTGCGAGGAATCGATTTCATTTGTGACCGGTGGTGCAGGAAGATTGAATCGTACCTGACCGGCCGGGGAATCGAACGAACTGACTGTGTCCACAGCTGCCTGTCTGACCAGTTCAACCATTTCGGATGGTTTCCGATCGGGAGCCGGTGGCCTGGCGAACAACATACAGTCGCCAATCATATCCCGAATCCGCCATGCCTGAGAACCGATTGTTGCCAGCGACTGCCGGCGCCCCGTGAGCGATTCCTGATTGAGCAGTAACTGTGTCTGTCCAATGATGCTGCCAAGTGGATTGTTGATTTCATGTCCTGCTCCGGCCGCGAACTCTGCCATCGACTCCATATGGCCGGGATCAGGAACGAGGGTGTACTGTGACGAGGCGCCCGACAGAACAGCGGCTGCAGTATCCGCAGCGGTCCCGCTGTCACTAACGGCATCGTGGACCAGACATGCCGAAAATCGATCCGGCCAGACGAAAGATTTGAAATCGAGTGACGATCTGTACGGGGATGCAAGTTCTGCTAACTGTTCAACAGAGAATAACGCGGTAATGGACTGATGCCCTGAAGCCACCGAGACGCTGATGTGACCGTCTGATGTGCGCGTTGCATCTGCGATCAGGTATTCGGATGCGGATGTAAAAGTGATGGCGACGGCGGAGCCAGCGTCTCTTGTAAGGAGCCAGACCGCAGCCGCTGCTGACACTGCTTCTTCAGAGGCTGACGGCGCTGTCAGACATCGCAGGACTTTTTTCGCCCAGCAAGTTGATTCGATCCGACACTGCCTGATGAGACTCAATTCCTCAGCATCGCGCCACGTGTACCGCAGCACTCACTATTCAGATGACAGAACTGGTCCGGACAACACGAACCAACTGGCGACCACAGTCGAGGCAAAACCGATGACGGGGTTTCAGGAATCTGCTGGTGGCGTCGACACGAATGACTGTCCTGAAAGTCAGGACGCAAGCTGCTCAATGTCCAGCAGTTTGCAGATTCGCTCAATCAGATAGTCAATTTCAAACGGCTTTTGCACGAAATGATCTGCTCCGGAATCCTTCAGGTCCTGGATTTTATCCTGCTCCACCATTCCACTGATACAAATAATACGAACGTCGTCCATGTTCGAATCACTTCTGACTCGCTGACAAACTTCCTTACCATTGATGTCCGGCAGCATCACGTCCAGCACGATAATGTCAGGGTGATATTCTTTCACCATCATCCCGGCATCGAACCCATTATCAGCGGATCGTAACTCAAATCGTCCGTCAGCGATCAGTGCATCGGATATCAACTCAACAAGCTCTGCATCGTCATCAACGATAAGCGCCCGACGTTTGCCACTTTCCAGGGCATCCGTGGGAATACCGTTTTCTTTCATGAACTTATACAAGACGTCGCGTGGTATCCGACGAAATCGTGAGCCTGGTACTCGGAACCCTTTGAGTTGTCCGGAATCAAAACATCGAATGATCGTTTGCTGACTGACTTTACAGATTTTGGCAGCTTCGCCAGTGGTGAATACCGTTTTCATGACCACAACTCCGTTTTGGTCCTGCAAACACTGAAACAGCGACCGCAGTTCAACAGGTAAACTTGCAGCCAGCGTTTTTTTGTCAGGTGAAAATCGACAATCTGCTGATTCTCACTAGAGCAACTCATTGACTTTAGCTTCCTGATCGATGCTGTTCGTCTAATGTTTCTAATTGTATGTATTTCCAAAAGTCAGTCAACAGTGTTTGTGTTGTGCATGTTACCTGTTGTTACTTTTTTTGTTTCGTTTGTTTTGTATTGAGTAATTTGGGGTTGGTGGGTTGTTGTTTTGTGCGCAGAGAGAGTAAGTCAGCCACCATCTGTGGGTGGCTGATCCTGGTTCCTTTTATGTATTTGAGCCCTCAAGTCACCACATCTCTGCAGGAGCGTGGTTCTAAGGTGAATTCAAATACATCACCAACACGGCGATATCTGCTGGAGTAATCCCGCTCACACGACTGGCCTGACCAACGTTTGCTGGCTTCAAACGACCGAGTTTTTCTCTTGCTTCCACTCTAAGCTGAGGCAGAGCAGCAAAGTCAAACGTGTCCGGTATTCGCATACTGTCAACTTTCCGGAGGCGGGCGATTTCCGCCTCCTGACGACGAATGTAACCAGCGTATTGCGTGTCGATTTCGATCTGCCGGATGCAGTCTGAAGAGAACTGCTCGTTCCTGAGCGCAGGGAGGATGTTTTCAGCATTTTTCCATGTGAATTCCGGTCTGCGCAACCACTCTTCCAATGTCTGGCCCTCATAACGTATCTGTTGAATCAATTGAAAGGCCCTTTCGAGTTCACATTCGTATGCGTTGTGTCTGCGAGTTCGCTCAGCGCAGATTGTTCCCCGCTGAATTCCCAGGGGTGTCAGACGCCGGTCGGCGTTGTCCTGTCGGAGCAACAGGCGATACTCGGCCCGTGATGTGAACATTCGATAGGGTTCGTCGACACCTTTGGTGACCAGGTCATCGATAAGGACTCCCAGATAGGCCTGATTTCGGGACAGGACGAACTCAGGATGACCGGCAATTTTAACTGCGGCATTGATCCCGGCCATCAAACCCTGTCCGGCAGCTTCTTCATAGCCGGTGGTCCCGTTGATCTGGCCTGCAAAATACAGTCCTTCCACGTGACGTGTTTCCAGTGTAGCGCGGAGTTGAGTGGGAGGAGCAAAGTCGTATTCGACCGCGTAACCGAACCGCATGATGTCGGCGTATTCGAGTCCGGGAATCCCGTGAATCATTTGACGCTGAATATCCCGCGGGAGACTTGTTGAAATCCCGTTGCAGTAATATTCAAGAGTGTTTCGACCTTCCGGTTCAAGGAAGATCTGGTGGGATTCCTTGTCGGCGAAACGCACAACCTTGTCTTCAATCGACGGACAATATCTAGGTCCGGTACTTTCAATCTGTCCGGTGTACATTGGTGATTGGTTCAGATTCTCCCGAATCAACGCATGTACTTCAGGAGTAGTTGCTGTGAGATGGCAATCCATCTGAGTCTGTTCAATCCGGTCGGTCAGAAAGGAAAAGGGCTGAGGAGCCAAATCTCCGGGTTGTCGTTCGCATTTTGAAAAATCGATGGTCCGACCGTTAATACGTGCCGGAGTCCCGGTTTTGAATCGTTGGAGTTGGAACCCAAGATTGCGGAGGATCCCTGAAATTCCATGTGCCGATTCTTCACCTGCCCTTCCACCTTCACTTGTCGAGTTACCCGTGTGCATGATCGCTTTGAGAAACGTTCCCGTTGTCAGTATGACGGCGGCAGCACGGTAAACGGTTCCTCCTGCTGCTCGGAGGCCCGTGACGCGGCCTTTGTCTGTTTCGATCGATTCGACACGTTCCTGCCGCAGTGACAGATGTTTCTGCTGTTCGACTCGCCATTTCATTTCGAACTGATAGGCTTTTTTATCTGCCTGTGCCCGCGGGCTGTGCATCGCCGGCCCTTTACCACTGTTCAGCATTCGGAATTGGATACCGGTTGCATCAATAACACGTCCCATCTCGCCCCCAAGAGCATCGATTTCACGGACAATTTGTCCCTTGGCAACACCTCCAATTGCCGGATTGCAGCTCATTTGACCGACCGTGTCGCAATTCATCGTTAACAGGGCAGTCTTTGCTCCCAGGCGCGCACTGACCAGTGCTGCTTCGGTGCCGGCGTGTCCGGCACCAACAACGATGACATCAAAATCATAGAAGTCTGTGGCAGGCATTCCGTGTGGACCTAAAGAAGGCCGGGCTGGTCCTCTGACTGAGCGAAATCGCTGTCCGGAGTTTCCGGAGGCGTACAGCCGAGGTGTGTATAGGCTTTTGCCGTCAGCATCCTTCCTCTGGGGGTTCGCTGAAGAAGCCCCTCCCGCAGCAGGAATGGTTCGACCTCGTCTTCCAGTGTATCGGCCGGCAGGTTCATGGTGTGAGCGATTGCCTGCACTCCGGCCGGGCCACCCATAAAGACGGACATGATGGTTTCCAGGTAGCGGCGGTCAGGTTCTTCCAGGCCGATGCTGTCAACACCCTTCATTTCAAGAGCGGCCTGGGCTACCTGCAGAGTAATGACTCCGTCAGCCCGGGCATCTGCATAATCACGAGCCCAGCGCAGCCAGTTATTTGCTTTTCGCGGTGTGCCGCGTGATCGGAGCGCAACTTCAAATGCTGCTTCATCGGCGATTTTTGTATTGAGTCGATCAGCATTTCTGCGGACTATTGTGGCAAGTTCCTCCAGCGAATAGAACGACAGATGTTCACGGCTGACGAATCGATCTCGTAATGGAGCTGTCAGCATTCCACTGCGAGTAGTGGCGCCGATGACGGTAAACGGCTGTAGTTTCATGTTGATAGTGCGTGCATTGAGTCCCTCCCCCAGTGTGATGTCGACACGAAAGTCCTCCATGGCCGGATAGATGAATTCTTCGACTGCCGGCGGCATACGATGAATTTCATCGATAAACAACACTGAACCCTCGCTGGCATTGGTGAGGTATGGCAGCAGATCTTTTGGGGCGCTCAGAGATGGTCCGGCCGTGATCTGAAAATCAGTTCCCAGCTCCCGGGGAATGACCATAGCCAGAGTCGTTTTTCCAAGTCCCGGCGGTCCGTCCATCAGCAGATGGCCGAGTGGGTCTCCGCGTTTTTCGGCCGCCTGCAGGAGAATGCGAATTCGTTCGACCACGGCAGCCTGTCCGATCACATCGTCCAGCTGAGACGGTCGAAGTTCGTCATCTGATTCCAGTGACCGGGCTGTTCTTTGGTCAGGTCCGGGTGTGCTGTCACCAGGTGCCTCACCGTGGATTATGGGTTCACGAGCCATTGGACGTTTTGAGAATGGTATGAAACGGACCTGAACAGACCCGGTAACGTGATTCACGTTTCTGCAGTCTGTTCGTTACTGCATCACACTGTCAGTGCGATTGTCAACTTAACCGGCGTTTTGCGTCCATGGAACGTCTTGAAGTTCAGTCAAAACCGGTCAGGTGTCATCTGAGTATCTGTCAATTGGCGTTGGAGAGGTCTTGCCAGTCTGTTTTAACGGCGTGATCGGTCAAATTATGCGACGTTCAGATCATTCTGATGTGACCGGTTCGACTTCCACCGATTCGGATGCCACATCTGCTGCAGTTAATCTTGAGTTCAGTCGCTGAATCACTTTGTCATCAGGAGCGTCTGATGACTGCTCCGTTGACAGGGCTTTTTTCCATAATTCGACGGCGTCTTCAGTGCGCTCCAGTGCTTTGTATACGTCACCGAGATGTTCCTGAAGGGTTGCGTCCTGGAAATCGGGGTCGTTGTTTGCTTTGAGCAGTGCCTCAAGTGCTTCTTCGTGGCGTTCGAGTCGATAGAGTACCCAGCCGAGGCTGTCGAGGTATGCCCGATTGTCCGGTTCAGCCTCTACGGCGAGTTCGATCATATTAAGTGCCTGCTCAAGCTTTTTATTCTGATCCGCATAGAGGTAACCGAGGTCGTTATTGACCCCCGGGTCATCTGGCCTTTCTTTTAACAATTCCTCCAGAATCATTTCAGCTGACGAGTTGTCGCCACGTTCAACATAAACGGCGGATAATGACAACCGTGCGCGTCGCCTGATATCGTCATCCTGTGTATCACTGTTGATGATGTTCTGATAGACACTGATACATTCGTCCCAGCGTCCGGCCTGGGAGTGAATTGTGGCTAACAGCATTCTGGCAGTGTTTTGAATGTCAGGTGCGTTTCCGCCCTTCTCAATTGCTGCTTCCAGTGATTCCTGTGCGTCGCCGGCGTTACGGTCTTGGAAATAGATCCATCCCAGTCGATACAGGAGTTCAGGATTCTGCGGGTAAATTGCAAGTGCGGATTGAATTGCTTCCAATGCCTGTTGGATCCGTTCATTAAAGACTTCTGCGATTGCCAGATTTCGCAGTGTCAAAACGCGTGCCTCCATTGGCAGTGTTCTGATTGCCAGCAGTCGGCGAAATACAACGGCAGACTCTGCGAACCGGTCATTTAACAGATGGTGCATTCCCAGTTGCTGCAGGGCGCGCTGGCCGATGTCCTGACTGGGATTTCGGTCCAGGGTTGCCTGCAGTAACTTCCCCAGTTCTTCGGAGCGACCGATTTCCTGAGCGATTTGTGCGCAGATCCAGGTAACTTCGGGAAACAGATTGTCATTGTTTTCCATCGAGTCCAGACAGGAGTCCACAACCGATTTTGCAAACTCATCATCCGTCAGAATTTCAGGGAGAAACGGAACGATTTCGGCCAGTTGTACGCGTGCTCTTAAAGCTTTTTGGAGTGTCCTGATCAGGGAATCTGCGTCAGCCCGAACAATGTCAATACGAATCAGTCCCGGGTAGCCTGCGGGATCCCCGGATTCCACAATGATACTCTCGAATGTTTTTGTAGCATCATCAAAGTGTCCCTGGCGGAGCTGAGTCTCCGCCAAATACAGTCGGACGACAGTTTCATCCAGGGTTTCGGTCTGCAATTCCGTGAGTTTTGCGATGATCTTACTACGTCGAGTTGTGGCAGAATAGATTTGAGTTAACAGTTCGAGAGAACTCTTTTCGCGTCGTCCTGTGGCAAAATAGCTTTCCAGGCTGGCTTCTGCTTTTTTGAGATCGTCTGCGCGGAAACGAGCCTGTGCAAGCAGCAGATGGTGTCGTCCAGGAGAGTCCTGTCGAATACGTACGAGTGCCTCAAATGCCCTCAGTGCATCGTCAGTGCGGCCAACTGACAGCAGGGCTTCTCCCACTGTTTCATATCCCGTCATCCGGTCATCCATCAGGGCCTTGTGTCGTCGGAAATCGAGCCCGAAATCCTCGGGACGCTCCAGCGCCTGAAGTAACACCTGATAGCTTTCTGCTGCTTTCGCATTTTGTTTCAACTGCAGTAGAATTCGACCGCGGACACTGTGAATCAGAATAAACTCCGGATCAGTCGGAGTTAGACGCTCTGATGCTGCGGCTTCGTCCAGCAACTGAATGGCTTCACGGATTGTCTGGACGCTGCCGGGCTGTCGGAGCAGACTTGTTGCCAGTTGAAAACGTGTGCGGAAGTCTGTCTTGTCCAGATTGATTGCTTTTCGCGCCAGGCTTAATCCCTTCTGGACATCTCCCATCTGCAGCAGCAGAATTGCTCTCGCCCGAATCGGCTCGGGAGCCGTATCGTCGGCCTCAGATGCCTTTTCAAATGCTTTCAGGGCCACATCCAGTTGGTTGTTTTTTTGTGCCTCGACACCTTTCATATACCAGGCGAGTGCTTCGGTTCGGCTCGAATCAACCGCCCGTACAGGTTCGGCAGGGCTGGTAACATCGTCTCCGGGCTGGCGAGGAGAACCCTCCGACTGCAAATCTGTCTCCTGTCCGGCAGCCTGGACAGAAGTTCCTCCCCAAAGCAGTCCGGCAACGAGCAGTACCCGTTTGAGTTGATTCAACATCAGCGATTCCTGTACTGGTTTTCCGTTGTGCCACATCACTCACAATTATTCCGGGCACGCAACGAAACCGTCTGGTGAATTAAACGCCGTTGCGTGCAGGAATGTGACGGTAACACCTTTTATACATCATGATCTCCGGCAACTCAGATTGCCGCAAGCGGCAAGTTCGCGAGCTTTGGCCATTCACTGGACGAACTTCCCTAATTTGAATTGTCCTGGATTGCTCAAATATTGAAAAGTGCATTCAATTCAATCAATGCAGGAGTTTGCCTGGTGATGGATTGGTGTTTTGCTGTGCCGTCCAGGTTGTCGAATAACTCAATTGAGTTGACTACCTGGTCGGTCCGGACACACTTGCACAGTGCGGAATACCGTGTTTTCCGTCATCAGAACCCTTGATACCGTTGCTCCGGATTCAGAAGTCATAGATTCTGTACCCAGAGCGATCAGTCATTGTCGGGAATATCACAAGTGTCTGGTGGACAGGCAGCGACGGGACTGTCGTCTTTACTTGAGGTCACACAGACCACTTAGTGTTGTGACTCAGGGCTCGGTTTTCAAAAAACCGTTTTGAACCCGGTTCCTTCGTTTCATCTTTTGCAGTGCCTTTGCGTGCCGGCATTGTGGAGGATCGATCCGGATCAGGGGCACTGCACCTGCCAGTATGATTTCCACAGGGTCGCAACTCATTTTTTCTTTGCGACCTTCTTTCGGGCTGTCGCTTTGTTTTTTGCCGGCTTTTTTTTCGCGGCTGCTGTTCTCGATGTGGTTTTCTTTGCGGTTGTTTTTTTCCCGGTAGAAGTAGAGGCAGCCTTTTTTCGGGACGCCTTTTTCTTCACAGAAGATGTTTTCTTTGCGGTCTTTTTCTTTCCCCCGGCGGTCCTGGACGTGGCCTTTTCTGACGGAGAAGTTTTGGCAGAACGGGATTTTTTCGTCGTTTTGCTTTCTGCAGATTTTTTTCCTGCTCGTTTCTTTGTTTTTGCTGCAGCCTTTTTTGTGACTGTAGTTGGCTTCTTCTTCTTTCTTTTTTTCGGTTTCTTGAGGCTGCTGTATCGTTCTTCCACCAGATTCACATTGAATTCTTCGTCTTCGTCCGGTGGTTCACTTAGCCGCTCAATAAATCGAGGATCTGTAGCCAGACAACGCAATGCACAGGTAAATCCGTGCGTATCAGCTTTCTTGAGTCCGGGCTTCAAAAAATCTCCGGCCTGCTCCTCTGTTGATTTAGGGGGGACGATTCCAAGGTGAATGGCTGCACGGGTGGACAACGTGTCCAGGCAGACCAGATAGCCGCCAAGTGAATGCTGGACGGTGAAGTTTCTGATGAAGGCCGACATGTTGTCGATTTTTTTGAGTCTTTTCTGTGCAGAGTCCTGTGTGAGCCGTTTGAGCTTTTCATAGTCGTATGTGTAAGTCGATTCAAAAACGAAGCGCAGAATCGAACGAATGCGGAGTCCGGCCCAGTCACCTGACCGCATCACGCAGAGTGTCTGTTCGATTTCCGCGACCGAACTCACACGAACTTCATTCAGGTCGTAGTAAAGTCTGTTCAGTCGATCATAGCCCTGTTCTGCCGGTTCCCAGGGATTGTCCTCCAGGCACGCTGCAAATAACATGGTTTCCAGGACGGGCAGACTGAACTTGGGAACGTTCCTGCCGTAGTCCTTATGCAGCAACGATGTCAGCTTTTTACAGGCCTGTTGTTTTTCACTGGCTTTCGTCGCGGTGGGAGATGGCATTGTTGCTTCCTGTCAGGCCGGATTCATTCCTGGCAATGCTGTTTGATTTATGCATAGTCGTCGTTTGGTGACGCTTCGTTTTCGACAACAGGGTCCCCAGGGGATTCCTGGTCATTCTGGGCATCAGGTTTTGCATCCAATGCCCCTTCTGCACACGAATCGGGCAGGACCTGCTTCAGAATCCGGGTGGCTTCAAAAGATGTCTGAATTCCCCGGTCAATTTCAAAACTTAATTCGGGAGTATATCGGGTCTTGATGCTGCCTGCGACTTTGGACTGCAGGTATCCCCGGGCGGAATTCAAACCATGCAGCGACAGCGACGTTTCCTGCTCGGATCCCCTGACCGAGACTGCGATTTTTGCATAACGTACGTCTGCGGAGACTTCGACGCCGAGCACAGTCACATTTTGAATACGCGGATCTCGTAACTCCTGAAGAATTGCAGTACTGACGATTTCGCGAATGACGGAAGCGACTCGAGCAGTTCGACGGGTGGACATGGCGGAATCGACTAAGTGACGGACATAAAAGGGAAAACGGGACGGCAGGCACAAATGTCAAATGCAGCAGAACCAAAGATCTCCTGAGAAACGATGTCACTTTCGGACAGACGGGACGCAAATCCATATTCAGTGCTGGTGGCAGTCTGGGTCAGTCAACGCCTACTTGCTGTCGCTCAGAGTTCTTTGGATTTCGTCGACGCGGAAAGCCTCCAGCAGATCGCCTTCCTTAATATCATTGAATCCCTCCAGTCGGATCCCGCATTCCATACCGTCGCGCACTTCTTTGGCATCATCCTTTTCCCGCTTGAGTGAACCAATGCGGTAGTCATTCAGGACTTTCTGGTCGCGAATGACATGGATTCTGTTGTCTCGTGAAATCGTGCCATTCATAACCCGGCAACCTGCAATAGTACCAAACCGGCTGATCTGGAATGTTCGCAGTACAATTGCCCGTCCCGTCGTGACTTCGACACGTTCCGGTCGTAATAATCCTTCCAGAGCCTGACGGATATGTTCGGTGACTTCGTAAATGATGTCATAGCGGCGAATCTCAATCCCTTCCTGATCGGCCATTGCTTGGGCGCGGTCTTCTGCGATCACATGGAAGGCAATGATGACAGCGCTGGCTGCGGTCGCAAGCGAGACGTCACTCTCATTAACGCCACCCACTGCGTTATGAATGATATTGATTTTCACTTCCGGGTGCTCGAACTTGTCAAGTTCGCTTCGCAGTGCTTCGAGTGAACCGGGTGTGTCCCCTTTAAGGATTAGTGGCAGCTCCTGAATGCCTTCACCCTCGCGCACCTGGGCAAGGATGTCTTCAATGGTCTTTGCCTGTCCACGTCCGGAGAGCGACCGCGAGCGTCCTTCGTGTTCCCGTGTTTCTGCGACAGTGCGAGCCTCTTCGATGTCCTTCATAACGAAGAAGTGCACGCCGGCTCCGGGAACGCTGTCCAGACCTGCGACTCGAACCGGCGTAGATGGTCCGGCTTCGTCTACCGGGCGGTCCTGATCATCATACATCGCCCGAATACGACCGTAACTGTTGCCACACAGCACGTTGTCACCGACGCGAAGCGTTCCTTTTTGCACGATCAACCACGCCAGGACTCCCCGGCCTTCATCACGAAATGATTCCAGACAGACTCCGATAGCCTCACGACGGGGATCAGTTCTGTATTCGTGAAGTTCTGCCGTCAGCAACAGTGTTTCCAGCAGACTATCGATTCCAAGTCCTGTTTCACCGGACGTCCGGACCACTTCGTATTCTCCACCCCATTCTGCCGGCAACAATTCATGCTGAGCGAGTTGCTGGAGGGCCTTTTGGTCGTCGACACCTGGCAGGTCCATTTTGTTCAAAGCAACGACGATCGGGACTCCGGCGTTACGGGCGTGACTAATACATTCTTCCGTCTGAGGCATCACACCGTCATCTGCAGCGACCACCAGGACGATAATATCTGTGACGTTGGCTCCCCGGGATCGCATTTCACCAAACGCCGCATGGCCAGGCGTATCGACAAACGTGATCGGGTGTCCCTCATAGTCGACCTGATAGGCAGCAATATGCTGAGTAATTCCACCGGCCTCACCGCTGGCGACGTTTGATCGTCGCAGACGATCGATGAGGGTGGTTTTTCCGTGATCCACATGTCCCAGAATTGTGATTACCGGCGGTCGCGACTGCAGTGTTTCTTCGCTGTCCTCATGGTCCATGGACTTCAATAATTCGGCTTCGATGTCACGGCCCCGTTTGATTTCCAGATCCACGCCAAGTTCTATGGCGAGTTCCATCGCTTCATCTTCCGTCAGTTCGTCGTTGATCGTGGCCATCCGTCCTTCTTTAAACAGGATTGCTACGATCGAACCCGCCGGGCGACCGATCGCTTCGGATAACGTACGAATTGTGATCGGAAGCTCGATTCGAGCCGACGTCTTGAGTTCTGCCACCGGGCGATTCCGGCGCCGTTTCATTCGTTTGGATTGGCGAGCTAGTTTGCGCTGGTCGTTGAAATCCTTGAGTAATGAACCTTTTCTGGATCCACGACCTCGGCTGGGTGCAGGTCCACCGTCGTGTTCTGCCCGTGCGTCCTTAAGTTGCTGGAGTTGATCGGCAAGTGGACTGTGCCGGTCAACGATATCTTTCAACGCCATGTCCGGCTTCTGGACTTTTTCCTCCCGTTCTTTTGGGCGTGAAACGGGTGGCGGTGTATAAGATGGGGGTGCAGCAACCATCGGTCGGGCGACGATGGGTCGTCCTTTGCCATTACCTGGTTGGGGATTCGCAGGTGGATCTTCGGAATCGTCTGGTGTTTCCTGCGAAGGATCGGATGCTTTGCGATCCTTTACAGAACCGATGGGTTTCATGTCCCGCATACGGTGCATGGTGGGACGCCGGACCTGCGGTGCTGACCCGGCAGCAGCAGGTGTGTCGTCTTCAGCGGCAGCAGGAGTGTCGTCTTCAGCGGCGGCAGGTGTGTCGTCTTCAGCGGCAGCAGGAGTGTCGTTTTCAGCGGCAGCAGGAGTGTCGTTTTCAGCGGCAGCAGGAGTGTCGTCTTCAGCGGCAGCAGGAGTGTCGTCTTCAGCGGCGGCAGGTGTGTCGTCAATTGTTTCTTCGGATACCGATGATGTATCGCTCGTGGTTACTTCTTCCGGAGCTTTTGGCTCTTCGTTCTGAGCAGCATCTATCTCATCGGAGTCGGAAGCTTCTGCCTCGCTGGCTATTTCACTTTGTGTTGTCTCATGGTTTGGCACTTCATCCTGTATTGAACGAGGTGCCATTGCCCGTATTTCACGGACCTTGGCTGCTGCTGTGGCTTCTTCGCGAACTGGAGCGAGTGCTTCGACCGATTTGGAAGGCCGAGGACCGGAATTGCGGTTCCTGATGAACGCCACAATCTGATCTTTTTCTTCCGGTGTAATTGTTGCAAGCGCATTACGAAGCTTCACACCGGCTTCATCGCAAAGTTCGATCAGAACTTTGCTGTCAAGGCCTAGTTCTCTTGCCAGAGCAAAGAGACGAATCTTCAAAACAACTACCCTTTTCCCGATTTGGTCGCTGTTTCCAGCAAACGAGTATGTGCGGTAAATGTGTATGTCAGACTGACCAAAGGATCAGTAGCTGATTTATCTGACTTTACAGTATGGTAAACAAGAAGATTTTGGGTGCCGGTCTGGCGTGGACACGGCTTTTTTCCGGAATTACCGCGGGAGTCCCGGCGACAATTCCACGGCGTCTAGCTGACTTCTTCCGAATCGCCTGCTGCTTCGGTTTGTCTGTTGGTCAATTCGTCCGAATCGACGTTCGTCGTCTCGGCGGTGTCCACCATCGCCGATTTGGTTGGTTCGCTGCCGACATCTGAATTTTCGGACGTTGCAACGAGATCGTTTTCATCGTGCTCTTCGGAATCAGTATCGGCTTCTGCCGCAGCCGTTGATTCACTGGTGTTTTCTGTCAATAGGTCATTTTGCGTTGTAGGCTTTGTCCCTGCTTGCACTGCAGCGGCCTCAGTGGAAGCAGCAGTCTCAGTGGAAGCAGCAGTCTCAGTGGAAGCAGCAGTCTCAGTGGAAGCAGCAGTCTCAGTGGAAGCAGCGGCCTCAGTGGGGGGCGGCGGAGGATTCCGTTTTCGCTCCTCCTCTGCCAGTCTTTCCTCTTTCTCGATTCGCTCACTTTCAACGTCTGCAAAATCAACAATCGTATCGCATTGTTCCTGTGTGAGTCCTCCCAGTTCAGCGAGCTGGTCGGGTTCGATGACAGACAAATCGTCGAAAGTGAAGAAACCCTGAGACACGAGGTTTTCAACGAGTTCGGGTGCCATTTCCGGAACTACGCTGAATGCTTCGATGGAAATATCCAGCTGCTCGTCCAGTGACTCCTGAGTCATGACGTTGATGTCCCAGCCAACCAGTTTCGACGCCAGTCGGACATTCTGACCGCGACGACCGATTGCCAGTGATAATTGATCGTCCCGTACCAGAACCAGAACTTTGCCGAGCATTGGACAAAGAATTACATCTTCCACTTCTGCGGGCTGTAGTGCATTGGGCACCAGTATTTGAAGTGAGTCATTCCAGCGAACGATATCAATTCGTTCTCCGTTGAGTTCTTCAACGATGCCACGAATTCTCGCACCTCGAACGCCGACACATGCTCCAACACAGTCAACTGATGTATCAGATGACGAAACAGCGACTTTGGACCGATGTCCGGCCTCACGAGCAATCGAGCGAACCTCAATAACGTGGTCGTTGATTTCCGGGATTTCTACTTCGAAGAGTCGACGTACGAAATCGGCATGAGTACGAGACAGGATCACGCGTACCCGTGAACCGGACTTTCGAACATCCAGAACGGTAGCCCGCACACGATCACCAACTCGATAGGTTTCTTTCTGGATTTGCTCACTTCGGGGCAGGATGGCTTCCACACGACCCAGATTGACGATGACTGTACCGCGGTCTACCCGCGTGACACTGCCTGAAACAATCTGGCTCTTCAGATCCAGAAATTCTTCATAGTGGGCGTCGCGCTCGGCTTCGCGAATTTTCTGGATCATTACCTGCTTGGCTGTCTGGGCGGAGATACGACCGAGCAGGTCTCCCAGCAGGTCGGATTCCAGTTGAGCGCCATCACAAGTCAGAGACGGTTCGCCAGTGATGCGATCCACCTGAACGACGAGTTCTTCTTCTTCAGAAAAATGTTTTCGCGCCGCTGAGAGGATCGCCTGCTCAATTCCTTCGAAAACGATTTCCGGATCGATAGATTTGTCGCGATGAATCGCATCGACGATCCGCAGAATTTCGGGTCCGTTCATGCTCAAGAGCCGCTCAGCAAAGACGCTATAACAAAAAAAGTGGGACATTGTCCCACTTTTAGTAGTGCCGCTGGCCATTCTGCAATGACCCGGCCCAACCGGCCTTTACGTGCGCCATGCCCCGAAAAATCGAAAATTTCTTCGGAAGAGCAACACGCCAAGTGATGGGATAATTCACATGTCCATCTTCACTTCCTCGGTCCCGGATGGTGATTAACACCACCTGCCGTTGAGAAAACTGAGTCCGGAGCGACCAAAGGCTGACCTCAGGTCACAGGATCGAACAGCACAACGATACTTACCAGAATTCAATCTGTCAACAGTCCGAATCCGCCTGTCGAAACCGGGAATTGGAACGCCGCTGGCTGAAATTGTGGCCGGATGACATTCCGAGATGGCTCGTGACTTAGGACTGTTTCTGAACACAGTCACGTGTGAGTTGTCGAGCGGACTTGTAGGCGTGTTTGACGGTAAACACACGAGATTCAATCTGCTCTGCCGTAAAGTATCGTCCTGGTTCACTGCCGGGCAGGCCAGCCAAAGACAGAGTGAGCGGCAGAAGGTCCACGAATTCCTTGTAGCGATGCTGTTGTTCCGACTGTTCAGCCATAGATTGGTCCCTCCGGGATTTTTTCTCGTTGAGTTCAGGTCCGGCGCCCGGACGCGCCGGGCTCGATTCGCAACTCTTCCAGTCCAAAGCTTTCACTTACATTTTATTCTTACCGATGCTCTCGCCAGATTTCGGGATGCCTGTGTCCAACGTTCGATTGCGGATTTGCCCAGGCTTCATGGGTTCTGAAGATCCACCCGGAAATTGGATGTCTGTGGTTAAGTCACAACGCCACTCAGGCTGAAAATTCCTGTAATAGTTGGGTGCCAAGTTCGTTAGGTCTGATGATTCAACCCCGGTCAGCAGAACGCACCACTTTCATGCGTTTGAACATTTTCAGGCTGAGACTGCCGATGTGAGGGATGGCTTCCGGCACTCACAAGTTTCTTAGCCTGGGCGTCGTTGAGTATGCTGACGGATGATATCAGCGGCTGCGTTGGTTGAATCACCTTCACCCGTCGATCCGCTTTGCTCCGTTTGTGTCGACGGTTTGGTTTTAGGAGGTTCACTCACGGCACCTGTCTGCGACGGGTCCGGCAGGGTAACATCAGCTAGTGGTTCATCCGCAGGTGGCGGTTGCTGTTCGGGAACGAGGGACGGTGGCAGTTGCTGTCCGGGAACGAGGGACGGTGGCTGTTGCTGTCCGGGAACGAGGGACGGTGGCTGTTGCTGGAATCCGGGCATCATGGTTTGCGGTGGTGGTGGATAACCCATTGGGTACACGGGCATCGGCTGCTGCGGTTGGTATGGGTAGCCACCGTACATCTGTCCCGGGTAGCCAACCTGCTGCGGCATGGGCTGATAGGGTGCCTGGCCGGGGATCATTCCCTGTTGAGCGATGACAGTACTACCGTCACCGATGTGCTGCGGCTGATCGATCGGAGTTTCTAACTCCTGTGTGGCACTCGCCGGAGACTCGGCAACAGGCTGATTTTGTTCAGTTGTCGGGGCCGACTCCGGGCTTTCCGCAGGAGAGGAGACTTCCATTACAGTTTCAGTATTCGAAACAACAGTTTCTTCACCACTTGCGGAGGCAGGACTCAACGTCCTAAATTCAAATTCCAGATTGCCAACGACGATTCTGTCTCCCGCGATGAGAGTTGTCTCTTTGACAACTCGTTCGCCATTGACTGTTGTGCCATTGGTGCTTCCAAGATCACGCAGACGAACAGAATATTCGTCAATAGCGAAGACGCAGTGATGCCGACTTACAAGATCGCTGTTTGGACGAAGCTGACAATCACTCTCTCGCCCAATTAAAAACTTTCGACGATTTAGTGGAATGACCTGACCCGAATGTTTACCACCAACGACTTGAAGTTCGCTTTCGATCATATTTATTGGTCGCTCCCGAACCGCAACATGAAACGTGGTTTCTGTTCGGTGCAAACCGACAGAAAAAATCTCACAGAGATTATTTAGTGAGGAAGTATCAGGCGTAAGCGAGTCCGCAGAACGCGGACAGAGATATTGACAGGAGCCGAAGTATGACAACCCATACCAGTCAGATAAACACTGGGAGCAGAAGATTTTTTCTGTCTACTCCATTTTTAACGGTTCTTTTTGGGAAAAGTGGCGGTTAACGCGCGAAAAGGGCCTCATTACCACTGATGTTTCTTGTGTTAAAATGAGTGCTGTGAGTGAGTTAGGTTAGTTTGTTTCTGGTGGAATTGTACACAACAGTCGACGACAACTGTGTGGATTCAGAAATAATATGGCTACTCACAAATTTACAGAGCTTGTGGAGTTTCGCATTCACTGGTGGACATAGTCGTTGTCGTGCTTGTTGCAACAATTGTGAAGCCGATGACGGGCTACACGGGCAGCGATCACGTTCAAACCAGCTCACTGGTGTGCAGATTCACAGATTCAGCATCCTCTGATGCCTTGTGCAGAGTGTGTGGAAGGAGCGTGGATATGGTGAAAATCAGGGGTAAGTAAAACTTGCCTCACGGGATCATTTGCCACCTCAAAAGTCGTCTTTAACAAATGACTGAACGCGTAATTATTACGGGTATTCAGATTGTGGTCACCTGTTGCGATTCATCGGGTGTTGGCAGAACCTGATTGATTGTTCCTCGAGTCAGTGACTCCAGATTGGCAAGCGTCAAATGGCGCTCGTGATCTGTGTATTGTGAAGTAATGTGTTCACCTGCGATCGAATTCGCCAGTCTGTCAGGTAAAGCAGCTGTAAAACCGGGTAAGTCGAACTTGGGAAACAGGTTGCAAATGCCTTTTGCAGTGGTCAGCAGATATGACGAATTCAACAAAACGGATCCGTGCTGGAGGATCGTGCCTCTTCGCCTGCGCTGAGCACTTCCTGCAACTTTTGGATGTCCCTCAATGTGGTCACCAACTGCGACCAAATCCCGGGGATCGCACCGCAGAAAACAAAAAAAATGTTCGTTTTTGCGGTGGTTGTTCGATTCGGGATTGTCCCCGTGCTGTGGGTGTTCTTTCCGAAATCCGACGCTTACGCCACATGACTCAAGCAGGTTGGCGATCGTTCCGTGAACGACTTCGTACAGCCGCAATGGCTGGTGCCGCAGGGGGTGTGTTCGGGGAATAACGCATGAATATGTTAACTCATGATGATGCAGTATGGCTCCACCACCCGTGATGCGTCGGACGCGAGGACATTCGGTCAATTTCTGATCAGTAAATGAACTTTCGAAGTTCTGAAAGTAGCCGAGTGAAACAGTGGGTTCTGACCATCGGTAAACTCGTACGACGGGTACTGTCGGCTGTTCATCAGCGGCCTGTAGGAGAGCTCCGTCAATCGCCATGTTAACCGAACCGGCCAGAGGCACCGGATCAATGATGACACGACAGGCGGAGATGTTGCGCATTTGACTTATCCACCGCAGCCGGGTGCTTCCGAAGTCAGGGAGGTGCTGGCATCACGTTCAATGTCTGCGATCTTTTCAATTCTTCTTGCGTGGCGCCCTTCTTCGAAATCAGTGGACAGCCAGATTTGGATCATTTGTTCAGCTAACTGGTCACTAAGCTGGTTTGCTGACAGGCAAAGTATGTTTGCGTCATTATGCAGCCGACTGTATTCAGCCGTGACTGTGTCATGGCAGGGAGCAGCCCGCACACCGAAAAATTTATTGGCCGTAATACACATACCGATTCCGGTACCGCAGATCAGGATGCCTCGGGCGTGCTCATCTGCTGCGACAGAAGACGCCACGCGTGCAGCATAGTCCGGGTAGTCCACACTTTCCCCGGATTCGGGGCCGAGGTCGTCCACTTCAAATCCCAGATTTTCGACGGTCTGCAGCAGACGGCTCTTCATTTGGAATCCGCGGTGGTCGCTGGCAATGGCGATTCTCATGATGTTGTGTCGTATTTCCTGGTGAGGTCGTCAGCAATCCGTCGGATGGCTTCTGTGAGCTGGTCCGCACATTCCCGATATACTTCAGTTCCACCCCCGATAGGGTCCGGAATGCTCTGTCTGTTTTGAGCCAATAGCTGGATCCGTCCAGTCAGGTCGGGGCGTGCTTCCTGAAGAACAGATAAATGTGATTGTGTCATCGCGTAGACATGATCGCACTCGGAGAGTATTTCAGAAGTCACCTGTCGACTTAGGTGATCCGACAGGTCGATCCCTCGTTCCCGCATCAATTCAACTGCCTGCTGAGTGGCAGGAGAATTTTCTGCTGCTGCAATTCCGGCCGACAAAATGTCGTGTCCGTTGTATCTGAGTTCGTCTTCCGTACAGCCAAGGCGTTCACTCAACATCCTGCGAAAAATAGCTTCCGCCATTGGGCTTCGGCATGTGTTTCCTGTACATACAAACAGCACCCTCAAAGAGCATTCCTTTCCTGATTTCGGAATGAGGCGCGGTCATTCTTCCTGCCCCTCCCATCGGAAGGAGCATCGTCGAACACCCTGGATATTACGAAACTCAGTTGAGAAGGTTTCGGAATGAAACCTCGTGGTCCTTCCCGATCGGGAAGAATCCTGATGACGTGAATTGTTACATCATGCCGGGAGTTCAGCGAAATCTCAAGCGGTTGCGTGCTATGATCATTGGAATCCAACTTGCTGTTGGACGTAAGAGATAAGACGTGGAACCTGTAACATGTATCCTGTACACGGTTTATGGATAATGGTTGATTTTCCGGGACAATCAGCGTGATTGAAGACGCGTTGAAGTCATATTGAGCGGCTAATCAGCGACCGGCACGATCAGAATTCGTTGTTTTGTGTAATCAAACGGGGAATGATTTGCGTGTGCCGGCGAAAAGGCATTGTTCGAACGTGTCGAGAGAACGTTGCAGTATCGGGATGAGCCACAGTGGTAAAAAAACTGGTGACAACGTTGCAGAAGTCTGCGAAACAACAGGTTCGCAGGTTTGCGGAGTTTCGTGGAATTCAGCGACAGTCGCTGAATCGCTATCAGAGCTCCGTGCGCCGTCTGTACGACGGGCCGCAAGGCGCAGTTCTTCGTTACAGTAGCCTGTTGTCACTGCATGAACCGCTGATGGGCCAGTTGTTCAGGTCCGGACGCTTTGATGCTTCACGTTTCGAAACGATTTTGGATGTCGGATCGGGAGCTGGTCAGATTATCCGGCATCTTTTGCGAACAACGTCGGATGCCACGAGGATCGTAGGATTTGATTTGTCGACGGAGATGTTGCGCCGGGCCAGAGAACGGCTCAAATCCGATCGCCCAAGTTTCGTGGCAGCTGACATGATGCAGATGCCGTTTCGTGATGAATCATTCGACTGCATTACCTGTGGCTATGTCCTTGAGCACCTGCCTGATCCTCAGCCTGGACTGGCAGAGTTCTCACGAGTTCTCAAGCCGCACGGCACGATTCTGCTGCTTGCGACGGAGGACTCTTTTTCCGGTCTGATTACGAGTCATACCTGGAAATGTCGCACTTTTTCACGCAATGAACTCAGGGTGGTCTGCGGAAAAGTTGGACTCACATGGGAACAGGAGCTGTGGTTCACCCGATTACATGAGATGCTGCGACTGGGCGGAATCCTGGTCGAACTCGTGAAGCAGCCTTTGCCCGATTCGGTGCCCCAGTGCTGAAGCGAGAGGGGCAGTTGCGGATTCTCGTTCATTTGTAACGTGTCAAATCCCAGTTGCGGGCCAGGTTGCACAACTGGTCAATAATTCCGGGGTCTTCACTGCACGCAATGATTCCTGAAAAACGCAGCATATTGGCGCGTTCATCCATCCAAAGATCCTCGTAATGCAGGGGGGCGCGGTTATCGGCCCGGACGGCATCACCCCCCAGGACACGAGCGATATGCATCGAGACCGGAAAATCATAGATGTTTGGTGTGTGAATCAGTGAGCCGCCATATTCACCGGTTGCCATGAACGGGTAGATACTGCCCGGCATTTCGTCCGATGTTCGACCCTGCAGTCCCAGTGCATCCACTTCCCTCGCCCGATCTGCATCTTCGTCCTGAAAACCAATGAGATAAATTCCGCGACCGGGGCGACTGCGGTTTTTAGTTAGGTTTGGCAGCCCGTTGAGCACAGTACGGGCAGGCAGGCTGACATCATCCGGGCCGCAAGCGATTCTGGTATCGGTGACTTCGGTCCAGGTTCCTGTCGGACCCATTTCCGGTGTATACACCAGTGAATAGCAGGGGGTCTCTGCGTCGTGAAGATGTACAATCACTGAATACCCGTCTCCGGTTCTGTCTCGAAACTGTTTCGTTCCATCGATCGGGTCAATGGAGATCGACAGTTCCGCCTCCTCGGAAAACAGCGTCATATCACCTGTGGATTCTTCACCTTCAATTCTGCATTTCCGCAGAATCGGATCGGCATCCCGCAGGGCAGCAACAATCAGTTCCTGAACCGACAGATCAGCCAGCGTCAAAGCATCTGTGTTGGAACTGCCGCTGGATTTGCCGTCGAGTGCAATATCGAACTCTCTCAGCCTCCGGGCCACCGCGCCGCTCCAGCGAAGAACGGGCGGTAGTACCACTGAGAGTTCAGTAATTATTCGATCGCGTGAGGACATGGTGGATCAATCCTGAGTTATCCAGTTGAACAGTATTGAGGGAACACAAACATCACACACTTTCTGGAGTGCCCTCCAGCCAGGAACCGCATTCACTTCCAGAACTTTGGCAGCTCCATCCAAATCATAAATGAGGTCGATACCGCAGAACACACATCCGGTTGCAGCAGCTGCACGAACCGCCAGATTGATTTCGTCGCTGTTGGGTGTCCAGGCAGTACTTAGCCCTGCCTGCGACGCATTTGTTCGAAACTCTCCCTCTGAAGCAATGCGTTGCATTGATCCGATCACCTGACCATCCAGCAGCAGAATTCGGTAGTCGCCGTTGACACATGGAATGAATCGCTGCAGATACATAACCGCTCCGATGCGTTCCAGACTGCGGAAAATACGCCATGCAAGATCCGGACTGTCGACTCGAATCATTCCCCGGCCTTCCGAACCAAAGAGTGGCTTAACAACGACGTCACCACCCAGCTGTTCGTAAAGCTGTATAGCCGCTTCAGAATCTTCGCAAACAGCGGTGTCGGGTACCGGTACGCCGGCATCGACCAGCTTTTGAGTTGTTAACCATTTGTCGACTGCACATTCGACAGCCTTCGGTGAATTGACAATTCGAACACCGGAGTCTTCCAGTCCTCGCAGCAGATCCATTCTAGTGACAATACGTTCCAGTGAACCGGGCGGCATCGTTCGAACAATGATTGCGTCCAGTTCATTCAGAGCGATTTCTCCGCTGGCGAATCGCAGTGTTTCGCTGTCCGTGCGAGCCACCAAAGACGGAAACACGAGCGGGAGGACGATGTGCCCCAGTTTCTGTCCGGAGTGGCAAAGTTCGCGCACATACCAGCTGCCCTCGTTCCCCAGAACACCAATTTTCATGGTCGTCATTCCGGTTTCCGGACAAGTACGATACGAGTTAGAAGTCGAGTCCAAATGATGCCGCGACCAAATCCGGCATTCGATGGCCAAATCGAAACGACCGACCCGAACTCAGATTGTGGAACAGCACGACTGCCGGGCTGAACAGTTTGGGATCCAGCCTGTAGAAATCGTTGTCAGCTTCTGCGAACAATTCTTTAAATGTTCGCCCGTGGGATTCTGAGGATGCCGATGGCACCTGTGGCCCGGTTGATTGAAGCAGTTCATCGTCGCAATCCACCCACAGATTAACAGTGGCACCATACAGAATTGCATCATTAGTACGACCAATTCCCTCGAGATCATTTTTAGCAACCGGTGGCAGCGGGCTGATGCCCGTACCACTGACAATCGTCTCCAGCGGAAACCTGAGATCGTGCAGCTTGTGCAGTGCGGTTTCGATGCTGCGTGCCACGATCTGAACGGATCCGGCGATCGACGCCGTCGGGGCTGTCAGCAACGCAATTTTATCTGCTGTTTCCACAGTGTCCCGTATCAATTCGATCGCCGAAGTTGAGGGAAGAGTTGATGCTTCAAGCACTCCGATACAGGAGCTGCCGTTTTCGCTGACGTCAAATTCTTTTTGCAGTTCTTCGACCCGGGCCAAAATACGCATTGGACCGGAGCCCATTGCGAAGTAATCGGCTGTTGCGATTTTCCAGCCGGCATACTGACTTAGCAGGCACGCTGCAATCGGGTGATCGGTTGCCACACACACCTGCGGCACCGGCAGCTGACCGTTACCAGGAACGATCCTGATATCTGCAAGATCAGACATGCAGACTCGTGCCAGAAGAATTCCGGCATCGAGTCCTCCGCGAGATTTAACTCCGAAGTCCAGTAGTGTGATACCGTCCTGCTCAGAGGCGGCGATTCGGAGTCGGTCTGATTCTGTCACCGCCTGAGACACCAGCTGTGCCGCACGCTGATTCAGTTCGAGTGATGTCAATTTCTACTCGCCGGAAACTGTTCGTTTAAGAAATAATGACGCTTGCCGATTCGATGATAGCCGGGGAACGTGGTCGATCCTGGCCGTCAGTTTCCAGGGCACCGATTTGGCGAACAACGTCCATACTGGAATCATTCGCCGTGCGACCAAAAGCTGTGTACTGTCCGTCGAGAAAACTCTGTGTTCCCAGACAGATGAAGAACTGGGATCCTGCCGAGTTCGGATCGCTGGACCGTGCCATGGAAAGCACTCCATCCAAATGCGGAGTCTCATTGAATTCAGCATCGATGTTATAACCAGGTCCGCCGGTTCCTGTGCCGCCGGGACAGCCACCCTGGATCATAAAACCACTGATGATCCGGTGAAATGTGAGTCCGTTGTAAAAACCGATCTTTGTGAGCGCCAACAAATTGGCACAATGCCCTGGAGCCACGTCGGGCAGCAGGTCCAGCAGGATCGATCCGTGGTTGGTTTTTAGTTCCACCTGATAAGTATGGGCGCCAAAATCGATCTCTTTGATTGCTTCCTGAACTTCTGACTGGCGGCTGGACATAGCTGTTCCCAATGAGCTGAAAAGAGAAATGAATCATTCCATCATTGTTCTGTGACTGAGGAACGCAACCACAACGCATCGAAAACAGTGACAACCATGCATCCGGTGTCGGATTACCAGAGCAGAGAATCTCTTGGTTGGCAGCGACCGGTGCACGACTCTCAGGACAGGATGTCATGTACGACCCGTCCGTGAACGTCTGTGAGACGGTAATCACGACCCTGAAAACGATAGGTCAGCTGTTCATGATCGAAGCCCATTTGATGTAAAATGGTGGCCTGCAGGTCATGCACATGAACTCTGTTTTCGATGATTCTGAATCCCAGTTCATCGGTCTGTCCGTAGTTGACTCCACCTTTGACCCCGCCACCGGCCATCCACATGGTGAAACAGTCCGGGTAATGGTCTCGTCCCAGGTGTTTTGACCTGGCGGTGCGACCTTCCCGGAACGGTGTTCGTCCAAATTCTCCACCACAGACAATCAGAGTATCGTCAAACAGTCCGCGAGCCTTCAGATCGCGAATAAGTGCTGCGATCGGTTTATCCGTCGATGCCCATTTGCCGGTGAGTCCCTGTCCGAGGGCGTTACTTTCTCCTGTTCCGTGAAAATCCCAGCCCCAGTCGAATAGCTGGACATAACGTACACCCTGTTCTACCAGACGTCTTGCCAGCAGACAGTTGTTCGCGAAGCTGGATTTCCCGGGTGATGCTCCATAATCTTCCTGAGTCTTTCGTGTTTCTTTGCTGATGTCCATCACCTCCGGGACGGCTGTCTGCATGCGAAAAGCCAGCTCGTACTGAGCGATCCTGGTGAGTGTTTCCGGGTGACCCAGTTGTGAGGCCTGGATTTCGTTGAGTTGTTTGAGTGCATCCAGTGATCGGCGCCGCAGACGGCGGTCCATACCGTTCGGATCTGATACATACAGCACAGGATTTCCCTGTGACCGGCACTGCACACCCTGAAACACGCCTGGCAAAAATCCGCTGCCGTACGAATTTGCTCCACCATTTGGCTGCACTCCGCTGGAGATCAGTACGACAAATCCCGGCAGATTCTGATTTTCAGTACCCAGTCCGTAAGTGACCCATGATCCCAGAGACGGTCGTCCGGAACGAGGAGATCCGGTATATACAAGCAGTTCCGCGGGAGCGTGATTGAACTGTTCGGTTGTCACGGAATGGATAAAGCAAAGATCGTCAGCCACGGTGTGCAGATTCGGCACAGCATCTGACAGCCAGGTCCCGCACTCGCCGTGTTGACTGAACGTTCGCGGTGTTCCCAAAAGTTTGGGAACACCGGTCGTAAAAGCGAAAGTGCGATCTTGCAAAAACGACTGCGGGCAGTCTTCACCCGAATGCCTGATCAGTTCGGGCTTGTAGTCATAGCAATCGAGATTAGGCGGGGACCCTGTCAGGTGTAGGTAGATGACCTGTCGGACCTTTGGGTGAAAATGTGGCTGTCGACGGGCCAGTGGCTGAACCGGGTTTACGTCAATGTCTGCACGACAGCTGCCGCCAGACAGAGTTGACAGTGCCATGCCGCCCAGTCCGATGCCGGATCCCGCAAGAAAATGACGTCGCGTGATTTGAGTGAGACTCGCCGGATTGTAATTCATGTTGAGATTTCCAGTGTGAGCCTGACAGGTGTCCGGGATCCGGACGGTCGAATATCGTCAAGCGGTTTGACAGTCCTGAACTTACCTCTTCAGGAACATCTCATCCAGATTCAGCAGAACGTTGCCGACAACCGTCATCGCAGCTGCATCAATCGTATTGATGTTCTCCGGCAAGGGACCCAGTGGATCGGTCGCAAGTATCAGTGATTCTTCCGGATTCTCCGACAGCTGTAATCTGGCATCGTTGAACAGTCTGGTAAGTGTCTGAAGCTCATTCCGAGTCGGCAGTCTTATCAAACAATGTCGAAACGCCCACGTGATCTGTTCCACACGAGAAGGTCCGTGGAGCAGCGCGTTTCTCGCAAGCGACTGAGCGGCTTCCACATAGACCGGGTCGTTGAGTGTGACCAGTGACTGCAGGGGAGTATTTGTGGTGTTGCGGCGCACCGTGCAGACTTCCCGATTTGGTGCATCGAAGGTGGCCATGGAGGGATAGGGATTGCTGCGCCGCCACAAAGTATACAGGCCTCGCCGATAACGATCTTTCCCTTCGCTTGGTGTCCAGTCGGTAGAACTACCGAAGGCTGCAGTGAGTCCCTGAATCGGCTGCGGCGGTCTTACCGGAGGTCCGTACATGTCGGGACTCAGCAGGTCACTGACCGCCAATGCCTGGTCTCTCACCATTTCGGCACTCAGGCGAATCCGTGGACCGCGCGACAGCCAGCGGTTATCCGGATCAATTGTCGCCGTTTCATTTGTGAGCAGCGAGCTTTGTCGATACGTGGCGGACATGACCAGTTGTTTCAGCATCGCCTTACGGTTCCAGCCGATTCGAATCATTTCTGCAGCCAGCCAGTCCAGCAGCTCCGGATGTGTGGGCAGTGCTCCCTGAGAACCAAAATCTTCACTGGTTCGAACCAGGCCACGGCCATAGAGTGCCTCCCAGTATCGATTCACCAGAACTCGAGCGGTTAAAGGATTGGCTTCGCTGACGATCCATTCAGCCAGAGCGAGACGGTTACCTGGCTGTTTGGCTTTAGCGGGATGCAGTGCTGCCGGAACGCCTGCCATTACCTGATGACCGGTGTTTTGCCAGTTGCCGCGGTACTGCAGGTGAGTCTCACGTCGCCTGTCGATAATTTCTCTGAGTACAGGAACCGTTGTTACGGGGTTCATGCTGTTCAGCTCGGCAATCGTCTGATCCAGCTGCTGTCGTGGCTCCTGCAGTTCAGGGGCAATGTGCTCACGGTAATACTGTGCAAGTCTGGCTGAATCTTTCGGACTGCGCCGGTCGGCTGTCAGATCCGTCAATGAGACAATCTCTGACGGCAAACGACTTTGCTGAACCGTGTTGGTATCTGCTGTCGCCGCAATCCGAAAATGACCCAGCAGATGATCCACATTCGAGGAATTCTGATCGATGATGACCTCCAGTGTCGAAGGTTCTTCCAGACTCACCGCGGCTTCGGGCAGCAGAACCAGCTGATGTGGGTCCAGCGTCCGGCCGCCAACTGACCAGCCGTCATCTCTTCCCGTTTTTCCGGTCAGGGCATCCGACGGCTCAAATTTTTCCTGGTGATAGTCAGCAAATGCTTCACTGAGATGAACATCGCGTTCCTGGTTGATCGGAAATTTTTGTGACGGATCCGGAGGCTCCGACACGGCGGTCTGCCAGACCAGTCTGCGTTCTGCATCGAGCAGTTCAATTCGATAGTCGCGGAGTCTTGACTGCAGACCATCATCCGTACGATTCCAGATCTGCACTGCCTCAATTTTTTCCATAGAACCCAGATCGACTTCCCACCACGGGTCTTTCTCAGTCGCGGTATGCGTCGTGGATTTTTTCGTGTATTTACCGTCGGTGATTCCGTCGATTGCATATTCGGGTGGACCGTTGAAATCCGTGGAACTCTGTGATGCCCTGCCCTGCTCTGCGATGTTGTCCGACCCCTGAAAAATTTCGACTTCGGCAAGCGAAAGAATCTTTTTGCTGCCGACATTTGTGACTCTTACAAACCGACCTTCCAGGAGTTGTTTCTTTTTCGGAATGACCCGGGCCCGAATCCCTGTGATCACAAAATTGCCGTCGGCATGCCCTGCACCGTGCCCGGGAAGTGATTTATGCGGCAGTGTTTCAATTCGAATTGCCGCGAGTTCATTGAAATCGTCAGTCAACGGCAACTCAACAGTGTAGGAATCCCGTTCGGCAGTTGCCGAAACGAGGATAGAACCGTCCTCAAGTGTTGATGCCTCACTGCCGGAGCTGCGGGTGATCTGAGACGCGATTAGGTTTGTCCATTGCGGTGGTGAACGCACCTCTTTTTCCCACGTTTGCTGTGACTTGACCAGTTCCGGTGTGGATTGACTGAGCGTCGCACGCAGGTCCGCAATATGATTTTCCAGCCGCGATCGCTGTTCCTGCTGTTCGTCTGTATAGATCGGCAGTGTTGGCGATTCATCGCGGCGATCTGCGTCCTGAGTATTATTAAGGATTGCAAATACCTGAAAATATTCGTCTTGGGTAATCGGGTCATATTTGTGTGTGTGGCATTGAGCACACGCCATTGTTGTTCCCATCCAGACAGCGAATACTGTGTTCACGCGATCGACCACAGCAACGTTTCGAAATTCTTCGTCGATTGTACCGCCTTCACTGTTAGTCATTGTATTGCGATGAAAGGCGGTTGCGATGACCTGATCATCACTGGCTCCGGGTAACATGTCTCCGGCCATTTGTTCCACTGTAAACTGGTCGAATGGCATATTGCTGTTGATCGCTCGAATCACCCAGTCACGCCAGGCCCAGATTGTACGGGGCGGGTCGTCTGCGTATCCTGCGCTGTCAGCATAACGCGCCAGATCCAGCCATTTGCGAGCCCAGTGTTCTCCAAAACTGTCTCGCTGCAGCAACTCATCGACGAGTGTTTCATATGCGTCGAGATCTTGAGTGGCAGCAAAGGTATCTGCTTCTTCGACGGTTGGTGGTAGTCCTGTCAGATCGAGCGAAACACGCCGAATCAGTGCATAACGATCAGCCGGAGGCGATGGTTGCAGTCCGTGACTTTGCATTTGCTGCAGGGTAAAGTTGTCAATGCTGTTTTGAGCCCATGCCGATAAATCAGCGGAAGCGTCAGGCACTGAAGGTGTCTGAGGGGCAATATAGGCCCAGTGTTTGGCGTATTTCGCCCCCTGAGCTATCCACTGTTTCAGGATGTCAATTTGTATTGCGGACAGCTGGTTCTCCGAATCCGGTGGGGGCATCTGTACGTCCGGGTCCCTGGCAGTAATTCGGGCGATTATTGCACTGGCCGTAACATCTCCCGGAACTACGGCCACATCGCCTGAAGCCAGCTTTTGCTGTGCGGCCGCAGGCTGATCAAGTCGCAGGTCTGCCCGGCGAGCACTCTCGTCGGGGCCGTGGCATTGCAGGCAGGTCCTTGACAGAATTGGCCGCACGTCACGATTGAAATCGATGATATCATCGGCAACGGAGGTTGCTGCCACGGCCATAAAGAGCAAAAGCCAGGATGTTCGCATGGGTGAGCAAACCCTGTTACGGGGGCAGAGTTCAGCGGAAGATGAGGTTCGACTGCTGCCTTTAAATGGAATCAGAGAAGCGACGTGGTTGAGTCGAACCAGGTCGCGGATTACTGAGGTTAACCGGGTTGCATGCTGTATTCAATCTCCGCTTGTGTGTGTCCGTTCCACTGGTTTGATCCGGATCCGAACCAGCGGCGGGCAGACACCTGAAATTCAGTTGACTTGTCGTATTAGGCATTTGGATCGGAACAGGAGGTTTGTGCATTACTCAATCAGACGAATTCGGGAAAACCTCGATTGAGTCATCCTTCCAGCACGACCGTGCACGGTTGTTTAATGCTGTGCAATAGTTGGGGACCGGGACCACAAACCGGGCAGACTAAGAACATGTCTCAGCATATACTGGTCAGTAGAGCCGCAATTGCGACTTTGGCAGACTTGTCTAGAATCGGACACCTATGGTGCTCTTCATCTTTCGCTTTTTAAAGACTTTTGTTCTCCTGGAACGCAACGAGCATTGTCATGAGCAATTCAAATTCCTTCGGCGCCGAAGCCACACTTTCCACGTCTGCCGGAGACGTCAAATATTTTCGTCTGCGTCAGCTTGATGATGACGGTATCGGAAACATTGACAAGCTGCCGTATTCCATCAAAGTCCTGCTGGAGGCGTGTCTCCGGAACCTGGACGGGTTTATTGTCAGTAGCGAGGACGTCACGAATCTTGCAGGCTGGAACGCTGCAGCACCGGCTCAGGTTGAGCTTCCGTTTAAGCCAGGACGAGTCGTCCTGCAGGATTTTACCGGTGTGCCGGCAGTCGTTGATCTGGCCGCGCTGCGGAGTGCGATGGTTCGCATGGGGGGCGATCCGACAAAGATCAATCCGCTGGTCCCCTGTGACCTCGTCGTTGACCACAGTGTGCAGGTGGACGAATTCGCCAGTCGTTTTGCTTTGCAAAACAACGTTGAGATTGAATTTCAGCGTAATCAGGAACGTTACGAATTTCTCCGCTGGGGCCAGCAGGCATTCACTAACTTCAGTGTTGTTCCCCCGGCCACTGGAATTGTGCATCAGGTTAATCTGGAATACCTCGCGAAAGTTGTGATGGTGACTGATGGGGTCGCCTATCCGGACAGTCTGGTTGGTACCGACAGTCATACCACCATGATTAACGGTCTGGGTGTTGTCGGGTGGGGGGTCGGCGGAATCGAAGCCGAGGCCGTTATGCTGGGGCAGCCGATCTACATGCTGACTCCGGAGGTAGTCGGGTTTAAGCTGACAGGGAAGCTTCCGGAAGGTGCGACCGCAACGGATCTGGTACTCACAGTGACACAGATGCTTCGGGCGCACGGTTGTGTTGGAAAGTTTGTAGAGTTTTACGGTGAAGGGATGGCTCAGCTGGGGCTTGCCGATCGGGCTACGCTGGCGAACATGGCGCCCGAGTATGGCGCGACCATGGGCTTCTTTCCCGTAGACGGTGAAACGCTGAGGTATCTGGAACGTACAGGACGTCCGGCAGATCTGATCGACCTGGTGGAACGCTATACTAAAGAACAGGGACTGTTCCGGACCGATGAGGCGCCGGAGCCGCTGTTCAGCAGCAGTATCGAACTGGATATGGGCACGGTTGTTCCGTCATTAGCCGGGCCAAAGAGGCCTCAGGACCGTATTTTGCTTAAAGACATGCAGACGGCATGGCAATCCGCACTGGGTGACACCTTTGGCAAGGCCGAACCGGCGTCGCCGGTTCGGGTTGAAGACAACGGCAGCAGTTCAGACATCACGGACGGAGCGGTGGTGATAGCTGCGATCACCAGCTGTACCAACACAAGTAACCCGAGTGTGATGGTTGGAGCAGGACTTCTGGCTCGTAACGCAGTTGCCAAAGGGCTCAAACGCAAACCATGGGTCAAAAGCAGTCTCGCACCTGGAAGCCGGGTTGTCACCGAGTACCTTAAAAAATCCGGACTTGATCAGCCGCTGAACGAACTGGGATTTCATACGGTGGGTTACGGATGTACGACATGCATCGGCAACAGTGGACCTCTGCCGCAACCAGTGGCCACGGCGATCAGTGAAAGCGATCTGGTGGCCGCAGCTGTATTGTCCGGTAATCGTAACTTTGAAGGTCGTGTCAATCCCCTGGTAAAAGCCAATTACCTTGCAAGTCCGCCGTTAGTAGTGGCTTATTCACTGGCAGGAACGATTGATATTGATCTTGATCATGATTCGTTGGGACAGGATCCGGACGGTAACGAAGTGTATCTTAGTGATATCTGGCCGACTCAGCAGGAAATCGCTTCAACTGTCTCAGTGTCGATGACACCCGAGATGTTCACGGAGCAGTATTCTTCTGCGAACGCCGGTCCGGAGGAGTGGCAGGCGATCAGAAGTTCAGTCGGTGATATCTATGAATGGAATGCGGACAGTACCTACGTGCAGGAACCTCCGTTCTTTGTAGACATGCCGACGGATCCGTCACCAATCACTGCAATCGATAGTGCGCGCTGCCTGGTATCCGTTGGTGATTCCACAACGACTGATCACATCAGCCCGGCCGGGGCAATTCAGCCCGACAGCCCGGCCGGTCGTTATCTGCAGGAGAGTGGAGTTGATGCCAGGGATTTCAACAGCTACGGCAGTCGTCGTGGAAACGACCGTGTGATGACCCGCGGAACGTTTGCGAACATCCGATTGAAAAACATGTTGGCACCTGGAACAGAGGGCAGTGTGACTATTCATTTTCCGACGGGTGAACAAACGTCAATCTATGAAGCGGCGATGCGCTACAGAAAAACCGGGACGCCACTTGTGGTGCTGGCCGGAGCTGAATACGGAACCGGGTCTTCGCGTGACTGGGCTGCGAAAGGCACTTTCCTTCTGGGGATTAAGGCCGTGATTGCTGCGAGTTTTGAACGGATTCACCGCAGCAACCTAGTGGGCATGGGGGTGTTGCCGCTGCAGTTCCGCGAAGGCGAAAGTCGTGAAAACCTGGATCTCGATGGAACGGAAATCTTTGATATTAGTCTGGACGATGCACTGGAACCACAGCAGGCTGTTGAAGTGACCGCCCGAAAAAAGGATGGAGATGAAATCCATTTTGTGACGACGTGTCGGATCGATACTCCGGTAGAGGTCGAATATTACCGCAACGGCGGCATCCTTCACACGGTATTGAGGCAGCTTGCCAAGTAAGTACTGCAGGGCAGACAGTCGGCATACCGTCTGACTGCGAATTTTTAGACGCGTCTGGCCGGGTTTTCGTTCGCGAACGGTTGTCTCTACGGTGTTTCAATCACTTTATTGATGATCGACGCGACCTTGTGGCGTTCCGGTTCCAAGAAGTGGTTGAATGGTTCGGCCATGTGGTCACTGCAGATTCCTCGCAGCGACGCTGCGCACTTGGTTGCCTTGATGAACCGACTGGCATATTTGCCGACTTCATATATTGGTTGCAGGTTGTCGATTTGTGACTGAAGAACTGAGATCCGATCGGTGTTACCGGTCTGCGCTGCGGAGAACATCTCCGTGAACAGTTTGGGAAAGATGTTGGCTCCTCCATTCACGCCGCCGTCACCGCCACCCTGCACTGTTTCTGCCAACAGGTGTTCGGGGCCAACCAGGATCGTCCAGTCCGGACGAATTTTTTTGAGCGTAACCAGTTCACAAAAGTAATCAATGTCTCCGCTGCTGTCCTTGACGCCCACAATTTTCCTGTGCTTTGAGAGTTCTCGCAGTGTGTCAATTTCGAAAGTGACTTTTGTGAGACTTGGAATGTTGTACAGCATCAGAGGCAGGGGAAGTTCTTCCACAATATGGTCTATATAATTTGTCAGTTCGGTCTGTCCGGCGGGGAAATAGTACGGTGTGGACAGAACCACGGCGACTGCGCCGGCTTCTTTGGCGGCATGCGCCAGATTCACTGATTCCACGAACGATGTGTCGGTGATGCCAACCATGATAGGGACCCGACCGTCGACAATCCGGCTGGCCAGCTGAATGAAGTCTCGACGCAGTCGGTAACTCAGACTGGGAGCTTCACCGGTGGTTCCAAGAATAAATACTCCGGCCACACCACCTTCAATGACGTGGTTGAGGAGTCGTTCCGTTCCGGTTTCGTCAATGGTATCACGGTCGGTGAGTGGTGTAATCATCGGGGGGATTACACCCTGCAGAGGCTGTGCGAACAGGGAGGGTGATTCGGGGGATTCAGGCATCATGTTTCCTTTTCTGTTATCGCAGCCCATTCGCTGACGGGCCACGAATTGCTGATATGTATGACCAGTCGGAAAATGATCGGATGGCCTGTTCAGCGAGGAATTCAAACGGATCGGCCGGACGGCAGAATGCTGTTTTCCGGCGAGGTTTTCCGGTCCGGTGTTCAACGGTCATGGAAGGTGTCCGACATAATAACGCAAGGGGGCTCCCCAACTTACGCAGGACACCTGCTGTCAATCAACTGCGGGTGATCAATATGAATCAAAAAGCTGTACCGCAGTCGGCAGCAGGAATGCTGGTTTCTTAAATCAGCAGCACGGCTTGTTTTGTCGATCAGTTGCTTCAGGAAAAGAATAAAGGCACTCGACAACGGGCAAAACCGAGGTCGACCAGTCCCCTGACGGTTTTTCAACGGGACGCTGCAATTGTGAAAGCAGAGATAATCCTGCCGGGCGATCATATCAGGGCTTCCATCGAATGGTTTCATCCAGGACTTAGCCTGATTCAGGAGTTTCGTCTCCGGGTGGTTCCGGTGTGATCTGTTGTTTGATTGCAGTGATTCGACTGCGAATTGCGGTATTATCGGCGCTGGATTCCACAGCCGAAATTCGTTCCAGCAGCTGATCAACCAGGGACACAAGCAGCTTCGAGTCAGCAGGATTCTCTCGAGTTTCAGAGGCCTGTTGACAATGATGGACGGCTCGTTCTCGGGACGCTATTTCCTCCGGTGTCTGTTCCAGCGACTGATGTGAACGAGCCTGCAGGACTGCGACCTCGGAAGCCTGCAGCAGGAATTCTGCATTGTCGTCGGAATCACGGGCCAGGGTGAGATAAAGCTTTTCACTCTGTCGGCCCACGATGATCGTGTAGACGAACTGACCTTGTTCAAAAAATCGCTCGGCATTTTGTTTTTTTTCAGTCGCCTTCCAGCGATTTTGAAGTTTGACTGCCAGTTTCATGTTTCCGGAACCGGCATAGGCTCTCGCCAGAACCTTGAGCGACGCCAGAGTGTCAGCGTGTTCCGGTCCCAGAATCTCCATGCGTCGCGTCATCACATGTTGGTGCATTACGATTGCTTTATCCGTTTCTCCGGTGGCCAAAAGAGAACCGGCAAGCGCCTGCATTGCTGCCAGTGTGTCGGGAGTTTCTTCACCGTCTGTTTCTTTATGAACAGCCAGCATGCGTTTCTGAATTGGAACAGCAAGATCGTATTCACGTCGGTTTACATAGAGTGTCGCCAGCTGCTGAGTGGCTTTTAGAACCTCCGGGTGACTGTCGCCAAGCGACGCCTGCAGCTGCTTAACTTCTTTTTTCAACATTGTGAGTTCGTCAAGTTTTGTCTTTCTTGTTCGAATCGCCGCCAGGTTATTGATGGACTGCTGGGTATCCGGGTGGTTCTCACCCAGGACGGCAATACGACGCGGCACGACGTCCTCGTAAATTCCGATCGCTTCCTCCAGCTTCCCGATTTCGCCCAGGGTCCAGGCGAGCGTGTTCTGCGAATGGAGTGTGTCTTTGTCGTCGTGGCCCAGGACCGCTTGTCGCAGCGGCACGACTTTGCGGTAGAGTCGGACTGCTTTGTCCAAATCACCTTTTCGGGTGTAGGTCCAGGCGAGATTGTTAAGTGAATGGAGTGTGTCAGGATGCCTGTTTCCAAGTGAGGCCTGACGACGCGGAACAACCTCCTCATACAGTTCAATCGCTTGATCCAGGTTGCCCCTGCGAGAGTACGTCCACGCGAGATTGTGCATGGATTGATGTGTGTGCGGGTGATCTTTGCCCAGTATCGCAATGCGCTGCGGCAGCGTCTCTTCGTTCAGACTGATCGCCTTGTCAAGTTTGCCGTCCAGAGCGTACGCCCAGGCAAGGTTATATTTCAGGCTCAGGGTGTGCGGGTGTTGCTCACCGAGGAGTCGCAACCGTCCGGTGAGTGTAGTCTGGAACAGGGGAATGGCCTTTTCAAAAGATCCCTGTTGTACATATGCAGCGGCCAGATCCTCGGCCGAGAAAAAAGTTCGGGGATGTTGTTCGCCGAGTGTTTTGCGCAGTCGTTCATGTGCCGTTTTTGCGAGTGGGATCGCTTTCTCCGAATTACCCGCGGAAGAATAGGTCCTGGCCAGGTCAGCGATCGAAGCAATGGTGTCTTGATGCTGTTCTCCCAGCTGCTTTCGCTGCGTCGTCAGTGTTGATTCCAGTAACGAGATCGCTTCGGCCCACCTGCCGTTAGCTCTCCAGCCGCGGGCGAGGTCATTCATTGCCAGTAGTGTGTCCGGATCGGTCGCTCCCAGAAACCGTCTGGTGAGCGATGCCACGTGTTGAGCGTGTTCCAGACCATTTATATAGTCACCTGACCGCAGTATGACCCGGGTCAGGGCGCGCATGGAAGCGAGCGTGTCTCTGTGTTGTCGTCCAAGATGTTCCCTGCGAATGCGGATCGCCTCGCGTCCCGACCGGGAGGCGACATCGTATTGTCCAAGTTCCGTGAAAGATCGGCTAAGCGTGTGCAGCAGCGCTGCTCTGGCAATCGGATCGTCTTTGAGTCGGTCATCGAGCTGATCGTAGGCCAGTAACAGGCCGGTTGAGGCGGGCATGTCAAACGCTGCACCTTCGGCAGGGCTGACGCTCTGGAATGAATCCGTGACCACTTCCAGAATTCGTCTGGACCGGCTTTCCGATGTCTCTGCAGCTACTCTTGCCGTATCTGCTTCGATGCGTCGGGTTTCTGCGACACTGAGGGCCGTTTCGGTTTTTTTTCGTTCGTTCTCAGCTTCCTGCATTGCCAGTCTGGCACTATTGGCCTCACGGGTTGCCCACAAGGCGAGAAGACTGCTGATCACGGTTCCGGCCACCAGAAGACAGGCTGCAGTGGCGGCCAGTGTGACGGCGGCACGATGTCGACGAACCAGCTTTTGCAGGCGGTACATTGTTGAAGGTGGTCGCGCTTCGACGGGTTCATCATCCAGATAACGCTGAACATCGGCGGCAAAGCCGCCGGGGGATTCGTAGCGACGACTACGGTCTTTCTCAATGGCCCTCATAACGATCCAGTCCAGATCGCCTTTCATCGGCAGCGAGAATCGGCCGGACTCGATGGTCTGAGTTTTCGGCAGCGACTGCATGTGTTGTGTGTCAGAAAACCTTACACTTGGCCGGTCGGGCTCCTCTTCCCGAATGCGCTGGAGCGTTTCCATGATCGTTTCTTCGCGCACCGTCTCACGTTTGAGCGGCGTACTACCGGTCAGCAGTTCGTAAAGGATGACTCCCAGTGAATAGACATCGGTTCGGGTATCGATGTCCACGGCGTCAAACTGTGCCTGCTCAGGACTCATGTACTCCGGCGTTCCCAGAATTTGATACTGTCCCGTGAGCTGTTGTTCTTTTGTGTGACGTGGCCCGGTGGCTTTGACGAGACCGAAATCAATCACATGAGGTACCGGTTGACCATCCTGCATTGATACCAAAATGTTGGACGGCTTCAGGTCGCGGTGAATAATGCCCTTCTGGTGAGCATGTTGAATGGCACTGCAGATCTTCAGAAACAGCTGCAGTCTTTTTGTCATTCCCAGTGAGTGACGGTCACAGAACTCAGTGACCGGAACACCGTCCACCAGCTCCATGACAAAGTATGGGAGACCCGACTCGGTTGTTCCGCCATCCAGCACGGTAGCGATATTGGGATGGCTCATGAGAGCCAAAGCCTGTCGTTCGGCTGAGAATCGCGCGATGACCTGTGCTGTATCCATTCCGGCCCTGATGATTTTCAGGGCGACCCGACGGTGGACCGGCTGGTGCTGTTCGGCCAGGTAAACCGTCCCCATACCGCCTTCACCGAGTTCTCCGATGACGCGGTAGTGCTCTATCCAGGTGTCTTTGAGCGAAGGTTGCTTTTCGGGAGTATCAGTAGATCTGCTGTCGACAATATCGTGCGGGGCGGTGATTGTGTCGTCATCGTGATCATGCGGATCGATGACAGTGGGCTTGACAACAGTTTCGTTGCCAACATCGGCAGGAGATGCGCTGGCAGTCTGCGCGGGGTCCTGAACGCTGGGCTTTGTGTCCTCGCTTTCGGAGCCGATGATGGTTTCGTCACTGGTCATTTACCAAACACCGCAGACTAATTCCGTAATACGGCGCAGATTTTACTTTTGTAGTATTTCGGTTCCGATGTGCGTTTTCAAGCGGCACTGGTGCAAATTTCCATACCGAATTTAATGCCGAACGACCTGTGAATACGGGCGAAGAACAGACGCTGAGTTTGCGAGGGAAGCGGTGCAGTCCTATCATGGCGGGGATGTCAGAATTAGGTTTTTATCAGCATGTTATTGTCCACGGTGTCGGACTGATTGGTGGCTCTGTTGCCGCAGCAGTGAAACACCGCCGGCCCGCATGTCGTGTTACCGGAGTTGGTCGAAACCCCGAGCGACTGCAGTCTGCTCAGATTGGGGGTTTGATTGACGACTGGTGCACGACACTTAGGGGAGCGTCAGTAGAAGCCCGAGCTGTTGTTGTGATCTGTTTGCCTGTCGATCATATTTCTGAAGCGGTGATCGAAGCTGCGGAGGCGACTCCGTCCGGAGTACTTATCACTGATGCCGGCAGTGTGAAACAATCGATTCAGGATGAAATCGCCGTGTCAGAGGCAGCATCCACCCGATTCGTGGGAGCTCATCCGATTGCGGGAAGCGAAAAGAACGGATTCGAATATGCAGATCCGGAGTTGTTTGCAGGCCGACCGTGTGTGGTAACAGAGTCAACTGCCGGCGATGAGTTTGAAAGACGTTGTCAGCACTTCTGGAGGAGTCTCGGAGCAGAAGTTTCTGTCCTTGATTGTGAGGAACACGATCGGATTTTGGCGCTCACGAGTCACCTGCCGCACGTTATGGCTGCGATTACCGCGAACTGCGTATCTCCTGCCGATTTTGCTTTTGCCGGGAGCGGTTTTCGCGATTCCACACGAGTCGCTTCAGGTGACGCTCACCTGTGGCAGCAGATTCTTTACAGTAACCGCACGCAGCTGCTGAGTGCGATCAGTAAGGCTG
This sequence comes from Fuerstiella sp., assembly GCA_022447225.1. Classification (NCBI taxonomy): domain Bacteria; kingdom Pseudomonadati; phylum Planctomycetota; class Planctomycetia; order Planctomycetales; family Planctomycetaceae; genus Fuerstiella; species Fuerstiella sp. The sequence goes on from JAKVAZ010000011.1 coordinate 111,427, forward strand.
AAGCCGGTCTGAGCCGGCTTTCAGCTGCGCTTAAGGATGGTGACCACGATGCAGTTGTGGAGATCCTGGAACAGGCTGCTCAGCTTCGTCGGGCGTTTGAGTCCTGAGGATGTGTAAGGGACGAGAGACGTCCCGGATGTGCATGACGCAGAGCGATTCACCGGATGCCTTCGCACTGGAAATTCACCGTTCGGAATGTGTTGTAACCATGTTGTTTCAGCTCTTGTTTCCTGATGTCGGAGACTGACCGGGCGAGTGAACGGCATTACGTATCCCAAACCGATGAAATCCAAATTCAGTGAGCCCGTTTCTCAGGCGAGAACTGCGGGACTTAGCTGATTCTGCCAGTGACAGGGAGACGGCCAGCGATCCGGCGACAACCGTTGCAACACGGCAAACCGAAATTGGAATCTGAAATGGTGCAAGATCAGCAAAGAATTCATCCAAACTGCAGACCTCACCAAATTTACAGCCTTGAAAGGTGAACTCAATTCCGTGCAGATCGTCGCTCCACTGGTAGTCGAATGGTCCCCATGTCTGTCCACGACTGGTGATCCACCATTTTGTTTCGAACAGGACAATCTCGCTGGCTGACGTATTCATTGACTGCACTCGCTGTGTCACATGTTCGCAATATCCGGTTGAGCGGAATCGATCCTTGGGTGATCTGTTTCATCCGGGTGTCGGCCAGTCCCGCAGCCGAATACTGGTGTGTCGATGGCGGAACCAGACGGGCCGTGATGACCGGTTATGTTGCCGTTATAAAAAGGCTGAAAAGCGGATCGACTGTTTTTTCCTGGCTGCTGTGGCCGGCACGCCTTGACAAGAGCTTCATTCTGTGACTATCACACTCACACTTGAGGTTAATTCTGTTTCTTCTGTCTGCCCCCGTTACTCAAATCGTCAGGTAATCGACGAGGTCTGTCATGTTGTTGGCAATGACACTGGAATTTTTGGATCGATCCTTTCTGGAACCGCTTTCCTCAGCTGGACCACCTGTTCGGCACGTTGTGCGTCCGGTTGCTGTATCAGATGATGATGATGATGATGACTTCGACGATGATCTGGATGACTTTGACGACGATGGAGATGATGACGACGACTTTGACGACGACTTCGACGACGACGACTTCGACGACGACTTTGACGACGCCGACGCCGCCGACGACGCCGACGATGATGACGACTTCGACGACGACGATATCTGAATTTTCGGGTCAGAGATGCCGTTCAGTGATTCAGGACAGAAACAGAAATGGTCGTCCTTTCGGCAGGGCGTTGGTTCTGTGTTAAACGTCAGCGGAAACAGCTTGTATGCAGAGTTTGAGTACTCATGCGGCTGAAGCCGCTACGGCGATTCGATCACAGTGGCCAGGTGCCGCACCGGACTACGGTTTGATTCTGGGCACCGGACTCGGCAGCCTCGCGGAGCAAATCGACGTGGCTGTCAGGATACCTTATTCTGATATTCCTCATTTTCCGCAATCGACTGCGCCGTCGCATGCCGGACAACTGGTATGCGGACATCTGCATGGCGTTCCGCTCGTGGCGATGGAAGGTCGCCTGCATTATTACGAAGGTTATTCGCTGCTCGAAGTAACGTTTCCGGTGCGCGTCATGAAAGCACTGGAGGTAGAGACACTGATCGTCACGAGTGCTGTGGGAGGAATGAATCCCCAGTATAACCTGGCTGATCTTGTGATACTGGAAGATCACATCAATCTGATCCCGGACAATCCACTGCGAGGGATTAACGACGATTCGCTGGGACCTCGATTTCCCGATATGAGCGAACCCTATTCGTCTGAACTCCTCCAGCTGGCGAAAGCGACGGCGCTGCAACTGTCGATTGTTGCTCACACGGGTGTATTGGTCGCTGTTGCCGGTCCTAATCTGGAAACTCGAGCCGAATATCGTATGCTCAGACACATGGGGGCAGATATTGTGGGTATGTCCACAGTGCCGGAGATCATCGTGGCACGTCATGCCGGGATGAAGACACTGGGCTTCTCAATCGTGACAGATATGTGCCTGCCGGATGCACTTGATCCGGTTGACATTGAAAAAATTCTTTCGGTTGCGGCTCAGGGGGGAGAGCGTCTGGAACGGCTTCTGGTTGAGTTGTTTCGCCGATTCGCAGAATGATGACGAACGTTGTTCGGTCCGCGTTTTTGACGGAGCTGCCATTGTGGCTGCGGGCGTCGTGGAGTCCGGCATAAAGAATCCGAACATTTCCCACAAGTTGACCACTGAGTGAGGACTAGTTTGCAGGACTGCCGGGTTTGTTGTCGTTCGCGAGGGCAACGGCTCCCAATCCTAACCCGGCCAGACCAAGTAACTCACCAAATCCACCACCGCCGCCACCGGACGGTTGTCCTGCCTCTGAAAGTTCTTGAGGAGCACTCGAATCAGATGCATCTGAACTATTGTTCGCTGCACCTGCTCCTCGAACCATACCCATGGAAAACGGAACCATTTTGCGCACGGCGGTCAATGTTCCTTTGCCAGCACCAGCCCTGGCCACTCCACCAACAACGTCGATTCCCATATAGCCAATACCGTCGCGGCCGGCAACGACCATAGAATAGATTCCGGGAAGCAGATTCGTCTGTACGAATGATCCGTCCGGATTTACCGTTGTTCGTGCCACCACGATGTCATCGGAGATAAAGCTGACCGTGAGATCTCTGACAGGGGAAATATTTCCGGTTACCGGATCAAGCAACGTCAGTTGCCCTTCAAGTGAACCATTCGGGGTCAGATGAATGGGGGCATGGCCCAGGTATGTTTCAGCGGTAGCCAGACGGTTTGCTGCCAATCCGGTTTCCATGGCGGCGCCTCCCGATGATGCTGCGGCCCCTTCCACAGGATCGACTGTGACACTGCTGATCACGGAATCAAGAGTGGTGGCGTCGCGTGCCGGAGTCAATGCCGACTCGATTTGAGCAGCCATCTTGACAGACACGGGACGTGACTGCCCCGCAGTCATCTCCTGAGCGACTGCGAAGTTCCCGGCAACAGCCCGGATTCCATACGACAGCTTTCCCTGGGGACCAGCCGCATTAATTGTATACAGACCCGGTTTCAAACGATCAAAGGTGCATGCCCCCTCTGAATCTGTTCTGTCCGTTGTTTTACTGCCGTCTGCTGAAATCAGTGTGACTTCGATATCGGCCACAGGGCCCAGCTCACCGGACGGTATACTCATTGCTGAGAATTCTGCGGTCAGAGAACCATCCGCTGTCAGCGGTAAGACGGTAGACGAATCATCGACAGTTGAAAGCGTTTGGATCGTTTCTGCCGGATCTGTTGTACCATGGGCATCCGGTGATTCGAGGACATCTGCCGCTGAATTGGCGACAGCTGCACTGACGGTCACATAAATCGTTCCGGCACTGATTCCAAGAGACATTGTGAGAGCAATGAATCCCGGCGATGATACTCTCGGTCGTTTCATCACATCACTCTTCGACAGAAACACATGGCTTTAAGTGATTATCTGTTGATTTCCTGACCAGCACACCGCAGTCAGTCAGCATCGGAGAACTACATCTCCGGATACAATCCTGATCATCCCGCACGGTGAATTGCAACCACGGGAAATGGTAAATCAATGGATTGAGGGACATCCAGAGTATCCCGCGACTCAATCGAAGTTAATTCAGAAACCTGGCGCGTTCTTCGGGGGTGGGAATACGACACGACTCGTATCGACCGAATAAGCGATAACGAGAGGCTGAAATACAGCGATATCCGAAATCCCGCACGAATCTCGGGATCAGTAACAGCAATACTGCGAACAGGCCCGAAACTCCTCCCAGATCCCGTAAGATCTGCAGGACAGCTGTGGACCGGTAATACAGTTGTCCGTCACGATAATAGACGATTGTGTCCAGTCGTTTGCGCACATCAGCACAGAGTACTTCTGTCGCCGTAGTGCCCTGCAGGGGAGCAAACTGCAGGATTTCTTTTGTGTCACGCTTCAATAGAAAGTTGATCGTGTAATTGCAGAGACCACAGACACCATCAAAGAAAACGATTCGGTCCGCCGGGACTGACGGCGGAACAGATTTTTCACCGAGTGTTGAGTTGTCTGCAGATGTTTCCGGCATGACGAGAGCCTGACTGGTTGGATTCCGTCAATTTCTGAATTTGTTTTGCCTGAAGCTGACAGGTAACAGGTGGTTCGCTCGCAGGAGAATCCTACTTACCATTCCGTCAAAACACTGTCATTGTAACGCATGTTTTGGGTTACATGTCGAATCACTGGTTGCACTTGTTCCCGAAGTTCACTCTGATTCGCTTTGACAGCGATTCGTATCCGAAAACGGCATTGCCTCATCTTTCGTCCGCTATGTCATCTGATTCTGATTCTAAACGTTCGTCATCAGCCCGTCGCGGTATTTGGTCGGTTTCATTTGTCAGCTACCTGACAATGAATCTGATGACGGTCATCAATGACAGCATGTTTCGCTGGCTGGTGGTGCCCATTGCCAAGTATCGAGCAACGCAGGATTTACCTGCGGAACAGATCGCCGGTCGGGAATCGCTGATTCTGGGACTTGGTCTCGGGTGTTTTATTCTGCCGTTTATGGTGTTCTCACCCTGGTCCGGCTGGCTTGCGGATCGGTTCAGCAAACGCCGGGTGACGATCGCTTTGAAGATTGCTGAACTGATTATCATCACTGCAGGATTGTTCACGATCCGGTTTGGCAGCCTGACGATGCTGTTTGTCATTCTTTTTTTGATGGGTACACAAAGTGCGCTATTGACAACGACGAAGTTTGGAATCATTCCTGAACTGGTTCCGAGGAGGCAGCTGTCGGCTGCAAACGGACTGTCGGGACTGGTTACGCTGGTGGGAGTTATCGCCGGAACCGTGGCTGGAAACGGTCTTTATGGAATGTCTGACCGGACCGGTCTGTCGGGGCTGTGGATATCCGCAGTGGCTCTGCTGGGTGTGGCTGTGACCGGACTGCTGGCCAGTTATCCCATCGATCGCGTGGCGGCCTGCAGACCATCAATGCCGTTTCCGGCTAATTTGATTCGTTACTCGATTCGGGATCTGCGACTGGTCATGGAGAACCGGGCCATTCGTCGTGTGACTTTGGGGATCGTTTTTTTCTGGTCACTGGCTTCGCTGTCCCAACTCACGATCGATACGTTCGTCAATAACGAGCTCGAAATGAAACAGGATGCGGTCGGGCCGTATCTGGCCGTTCTTTCGATTGGTGTGGGACTGGGGAGCGTTCTGGCAGGGTGGTGGTCTGGTGGACGAGTGGAACTCGGTATGGTGCCGCTTGGGTCACTGATGATGACCCTGGCCAGTGTTCTGGCATTTTTCAGCAGTGGGTCTCCGTATCTGTTTGGCGTTTCGCTGTTCCTGATTGGACTGGGGGGTGGTCTGTTCAGCGTCCCGCTTAATGCGTTTATTCAGGAACGCAGTCCGCATGGTCAACTGGGTGCAATACTGGCGGCAGGAAATCAACTCACCGCAGTGGGGATGATCTTCGTGGCCATGGTGTTTCCTTTTCTCAGAAATCAGCTGGGAATGGCGTCCAATCAGGTATTCCTGCTGGCCGGATTGTGGACGCTGCCGATCTTCCTCTATGTTTGCTGGTTGATTCCCCGGGCCACCATTCGGTTTGTTGTGTGGTTGTTCAGTCGAACCATTTACCGTGTTCGTAAGTACGGCGTCGAAAATATTCCCGAACAGGGTTCTGCGTTGCTGGTCGCTAATTACGTGACCTGGCTGGATGCGATTCTGATCCTGCTGGCAAGTTCCCGTCCCGTCCGATTGATTGCGTGGGCTGATTATGTTGAAGGGCCGTTGATGGGCAAACTGGCCGGTTTGTTCGGGATTATTCCGATCCGCTCTTTGGACGGGCCCCGGGCACTGGTGAAATCTTTAGACACGGTCCGCGAAGCGCTGAGAAACGACGAATTGGTATGCATTTTTTCTGAGGGACAGATTACCCCGTCCGGGCAGTTGTTAAAGTTTGAACGTGGTATGCTGGAGATCCTCAGGGGGACAGATGCGGACGTGATTCCGGTCTACCTGGATGAGCATTGGGGAAGTCTCTTCAGTTATCATGGTGGCCGTGTTTTTTGGAAAAAACTCGGCCACTGGCCTTATCCCGTTTCGATCAGCTTTGGAAAACCCCTCTCACGTGTGAATGACGTCCACGTCGTGCGACAGTCAGTGCTGGAACTTGGCGCTGAATCTTTTGCACGAAGAAAGGAACGCAGAATGATTCCTGCCCGTCGGTTTATTCGCCAGTGTCGTCTTGCATGGAACCGCACCAAGTGTGCTGACTCTTCGGGTGTTGAGCTTACCGGAGGCCGACTACTAACAGGAACGCTGGCGTTTCACCGGCTGCTGACATCGTCAGTCCTGTATCCTGAAGTCAGGAATGTTGGGGTCCTGTTACCGCCGTCTGTGGGTGGGGTTCTGGCGAATTCTTCACTGAGCCTTGCCGGCAAAGTGACCGTGAATCTGAACTACACACTTTCGGAAGACGTTGTCAATTATTGTATCCGAACGGCGGGAGTGAAGCAGATCATCACCAGCAGGCGTTTCATGAAACAGCGTCCATACGAGCTGGACGCAGAGTTGATTTTCATGGAAGACCTGCGCCCGAAAATCACGGGAGTCGATAAAGCCAGAGCGTTTGCAGCAGCTCGATTCATGCCGCTTGGGATACTGAGTAAACGACTGGGACTGCACCTCGCGGAGCCCGATGACCTGATGACGATCGTATTTACATCAGGATCAACCGGAGAGCCGAAAGGTGTGATGTTGTCGCACAACAACATCCTGTCCAACCTGGATTCCATGACCGGAATATTTAATCTGACAAGTGAGGATACGATTCTGGGTGTGCTGCCGTTTTTTCATTCTTTCGGCTTCACCGTTACAATGTGGCTGATGCTGTGTGCCGATCCGGCAGGGGTTTATCATTTCAATCCTCTGGACAGTCGGGAGGTGGCAAAACTCTGCGAAAAACAACGTGTCAGCATTCTGGCAGCGACGCCCACGTTTCTCAGAACGTACCTCAAGAGGTGCACCCCGAAGCAAATGGAGTCTGTGAGTCTTGCCATTGTTGGAGCGGAAAAACTGCAACCGGAACTGCGCAACGCCTGGCAGGAAAAATACGGGATCGAACCGACCGAAGGCTACGGTGCGACTGAACTTTCACCGGTCGCGTCGTTCAATGTTCCGGACAGCCGAATCAGTGGAGGAGCAGGCGGCTTCGAAGGACTACGACACGGAACCGTTGGTCGTGTGACTCCCGGATCCGTTGCTGCCGTCTTTAGCCCGGAAACCGGAGAACAACTGGGAACGAATCAGAGCGGACTGCTCAAAATTAAGGGGCCCAATGTGATGTTGGGATACCTTGACCGACCTGAACTGACAGCTGAGGTTATTCAGGACGGCTGGTACAACACAGGGGACATTGGATGCATTGATGATGAAGGTTTCATTGAAATTACAGGACGTCAGAGTCGCTTCTCCAAAATTGGCGGAGAGATGGTTCCACATATAAAAATCGAACAGGAACTGACGCGTATCCTTGAGGATGATGACACGGATGACCCGGATGTCATTTGTGCCGTGACAGCGGTTCCCGACGTTCGTAAAGGCGAACGTCTGGTGGTGTTGCATCGGCCTATTGCCCGGCCGGTTTCAGAAGTGATTGATGAACTAAAACGGGCCGGGCTTCCGAACCTCTGGATTCCTTCCGTAGAGAGTTTCCGTGAAGTTGATTCACTGCCACTGCTGGGCACGGGAAAGCTGGACCTTCACGCAATGAAACAGGTTGCCCTGCAGGCTTTTGGTCCTGAGCAGTAATCACGGCGCCAAATGTTAAGTAACCGGGTTCGAACGTCTCACACGAGGCTCGATCCGGCAACTGATTTCCGAACGATTCCCGGCACCGCGAAGTCTGATGCAAACTCTGCCACCTCGCAGCGAATTCGTTTCAATTCATTGTTGTTGTCGACATTCCGGAGTGTTTCCAGAATCCATGCACCAACACGCCGCATTTCATCTGTTTTCATTCCGCGAGTCGTCAGGGCAGCCGTTCCGATTCGCACTCCACTTGGATCCAGTGGCTTACGTGTGTCAAACGGAATCATATTTTTGTTGACAGTGATTCCTGCTTGTTCCAGAGCCGTTTCCGCGATCTTGCCCGACAGTCCGGCGGCAGTGACGTCGCACAGTATCAAGTGGTTGTCGGTTCCGCCCGAGGCGAGTCGCAGATCTCCTGCAATGAGTATTTCTGCCAGCGTTTGAGCGTTTTCCACGACCTGTTGAGCGTACTGCTTAAAGGATGGCTGCAGTGCTTCACCAAAACAAACCGCTTTCGCAGCGACGATGTGCATTAACGGCCCGCCCTGCATGCCCGGAAATACGCTTCGGTCCAGATCACGTGCATTGTCTTTTCTGCACAGGACGAATCCGGATCGCGGGCCGCGCAGCGTCTTGTGTGATGTGGATGTGACGAAGTCAGCGACCGGGACCGGACTGTTGTGGATTCCTGCGGCGACCAGACCTGCATAATGAGCCATGTCAACCATCAACACAGCGTTATTCTCACGTGCAATCTCGGCAAATTTTGCGTGTTCGATTTCCCGTGGATAAGCGCTGGCACCTGCCACGATGATTGCCGGTTTGTGTGTTTTTGCCAGGGCGGCTACCTGGTCGAAGTCGATGAGATGGTTATCTTCACGAACCCCATAATGAACGGTTCTGTAGAGCTGTCCGCTGAAATTTAGATGCATGCCGTGAGTGAGATGTCCCCCGTGAGCGAGGTCCATTGCCAGAATGGTATCACCCGGTTTCAGAACCGTCAGATAGACGGCCATGTTTGCCTGAGAACCGGCGTGCGGCTGGACATTGGCATGTTCTGCACCAAACAGTTCACACGCGCGGGTTCGTGCGATATCTTCCACCTGGTCAACATGAGCACAGCCACCGTAATAGCGCCGTCCGGGGTAACCTTCGGCATACTTGTTTGTCAGCACGGTGCCGGCTGCTTCCATGACAGCAGGACTCGTATAATTTTCGGACGCAATCAGTTCTAGCCCTTCGACCTGTCGTTCGCGTTCCTGACAGATGGACTTCCAGACAGCTGCATCAGCAGATTCAAGTGTGGACATGTTTCGGTTTGGTAAACTGTCAGTTGATATGAGAGTTGGGGCAGACGCATTCACACTCGTGTCAGCAATTCTGTTTTGCCCCGAATTCGGGATTTTCGTGTCTTATAGCACCAGAAAGGCCGATTGCTACCGAACGTCGATCAGGCACGGTATCTTCGACAAATTCAGGTCTTAATTCCTGTCCCGACACAGTAAAGGTGTGCGTGTGTCTGATCGACTGGCCCATTTGCAAAGTTCTCTGCCGCTGTCCGGTGAATCTGTTGCGTTCACGGGGACTCTCGCGTCAATGACGCATCGGGCCGCCGGCGAATTGACAGAACAATATGGGGGCAGATACGTTCGATCTGTTTCACGGGTGATTTCTATACTGGTGGTCGGTGAAGAAGGATGGCCACTTGAAGATGACGGCCAGACATCACAAAAATTGCTGCAGGCCTGCAACCTCATTGCAGATGGAGCGGAATTGCGGATTCTTTCCGAATCGGACTGGCTGCATCTGACGGGACTAAACGAACAGCGTGATGATATTCGGCGAGCTTACACGCCGGCAATGCTCAGTCAGCTGCTGGTGGTTCCGGTCAGTATGATTCGCCGCTGGGCGAGGATTGGTCTGATTCGTCCGGTTCGTCGTATTTGTCGCCTGCCTTATTTTGACTATCGCGAGGTCTCCAGTGCGCAGCGGCTTGCCAGTCTTCTTGACGAGGGGGTGAGTCCGGCCGTGTTGGAGACCAGTCTCACCCAGCTGAGTCAAACACTTGCAGGGACCGATCGTTCGTTGTCACAACTGAACCTTCTGGTTCAGGATGAAAAGGTGGTGATTCGCGATCAGTACGGCGTTGTTAACCCGCGAACCGGCCAGCGTTTACTCGATTTTGAAGCTCAGCAGCAGATCGGAGTGCATGGTGCGGGTGCTGCTGATGATTCGGTCCCAAATCAGGATGATGACGATGAAGATGAATCAATACCGGTATCGATCTCGTTTGCGGAAGCGAGTTTGCGGATTGGAGACCGGGATATGCAGGAATGGACGTCCGGTGAGTGGTTTCACGAGGGATGTCGGCTGGCTGAAGAGTCGGCCTGCGAATCCGCAGTCAACGCGTTTCGCAACAGTCTGAGTTTACTGGGTGCTGAATGGAGTTCGTCTCGTAACAGTGATCTGATGATGGTGGCGGATGGCATGCCGGATCCTGCCGAAGTGAATTTTAATCTGGCTGATGCATTGTACCGGATGGGGCGTAAGGATGCGGCGATAGAACGTTATCACTGCGCGATCGAATTCGCACCTGATTTTATTGAAGCGTGGACTCAGCTGGGATGTCTGCATTCCGAATCGGGTGACCTTGAAAACGCTGAAGATTCATTTCAGACTGCGATCGCCATTCATGCGGCTAATCCGGATGCCCTGCTTCACTACGCCCAGTTGCTGGACTCGGCGGGGCGAGTCGAAGAAGCATTGGAATGCTGGAAAGAGTACCTCCGCCACGATTTCCGGGGACCCTGGGCCGATCATGCTCGGGAACGACTGCAGGATGCTGAGGTGGTCACTACGTAAGGTTACACACACACACACACACATTTGTGTGTTCACGCCGGCGGATTCGGATACTGATGGTTGCCACTTCGTCAAAATCGTCCGTCCCGACGTTCCCGAGCAGGCAGGATCTCCAGGCAGGTTGTCCACCATCCGTTCAGAATTGTTTCAACAAATTCAGGCGGAAGCGATTCGGCCTGCATTTCTGACGCCAATCGGTGATGGTTGTATCGAATTGGAACGAAATCAATACTGACCGGCACTGTCAGGTCGGACCCGCGACATACTGAGGCATTTTTGTCTGCGTCCACTCCAGTTCGCAGGATGGTCGACCAGACATACGTCTGACCATCATTTTCCGGTCGTCCCAGAACGCCTACATTGATATAGCGACGGCCATCTGACAATTCTCGCTCCCAGTGAATTCCGGAATGTGTTCCGGCGATTATGTCCGCGTCGTATTCCAGACTAAGTCGGTCGAGGAATGCAGTACTGGTTGACGATTCCCACAGAAATTCATTCGTCTTTCTCGGACTGCCGTGACACAACAGGATTTTCAGGCCGTCTGCCGTCACACGAATCTCAACCGGCAGGTCTCTTAGCCAGATCTTGTTGTCGTCGCTGGTGTTTTTTAGTGTGTACTCGTAACTGATTTGAGCGAAATGATTGTCTCGCGGATCCGTATAGCCACACTGACAGTTGTCCAGTTGGTTGCCGATACTGTCATCGTAGTTCCCCTGCACACACCTGATGCTGTGATCGTGGAGTAGCGGGAAGACTCGGTCGGGATGAGGGCCGAAGGCGCCGAGATCACCAAGGCAAAAGATGTGATCCACGTTACGAGCCCTGGCGTCCGCAATTGCGGATGTCAGGGACAGATAATTGCTGTACAGACCTCCGAACAGTGCAATTTTCATGACTTCGTCGGAAGCTCCGGACGACTCAGTGTGGTATTGCTGCAGATGGCACCATACTGGTAGCAGGTATAGCACGCGCCGTGCTGCATTGGAAATGACTGCAGCGACCCGGCAAGTGTTTTGCCCATGCGGGCATCCGGAGATTCAATCAAAATTGGACATACAAAAACGCCCCGACTTGTGATCACGCGACTGTGATGGCACAGCAGTTGGTCTCGATCGAAGTCGTGCATCATCTCAGGGCTGACGCGTTCGGTGTCGTGGTAACCTTCGGTACGGTTTTCTTCAGCTCCGATTTTTAAACGAGGCAGGATTTTTAAACGGGGGCGGCTGCACCCGTGTCGCTTCAGAACCGATCGGAATTTCTCCAGAATCGGCAGACTTTCGGAGTCGTCCCACGTCTGAGTCATCGTGATGATTGGCAGAAAACCGGCGTTACAAAGCAGACTCACACCCTGAATGGCTTTGTCGAATGTACCGGCCCCACGGACAGGGTCATTGATTTCCGGTGATGGACCGTCGATCGAGACACGAAATTCCAGGCTGAACCGGCCGGCCTGCTCTGCAGCGTAAAGTTCGTCCAGCCACGCGGATTTTAATACAGTTCCGTTTGTGAGCACGGTGGCGGGGCCATACTCCAGGGTGCGTTTGAGCATTTGTCGCAGATCTTTGTTCAGAAATGGTTCCCCTCCGGTGAAATAGTATTCGCGTACACCATGCTGCACAGATTCCTGAAGCGCTGTTTCCACATCTTTGTATGACAGGAATTCAAAGCTGTGGTTGTGGGGACTGCAGCTGATAAAACAGTGTTCGCACTTCAGGTTGCAGACCGTACCTGCAACCTGAAACCACAATTCATCCAGGGAACGAAGCTCAATCGACGGACAGATTGATGCTGTCTGGGATATCAAACCGGCGTCTCCTTGGGACACAGATACTGATCGAAAAGTTGTTCAATTTGATCGAATCCATTTTTCATGAGGAACCTCGGGTCGCGACCGTAACTGGCGGCACCCAGAATATAGAAATGGGGTTCCGGGTTACTGAGAAGTTCCACCGTTCCGCCTGTCTGGTTCAGGCAGTCGTCTGAAGTTTCCCCGATAAGATGAGCGGCCAGTTTGATGGGACCTTCGGTCGCGTAGCAACGATGGATTTGCAGTTCTTCAAACGGGCGATTATCGGGCCGAAAACCCGGATTTGCCACGACGCGATCGCAGGTCAGTGTTTTCTGATGACCGTCAGCTGATGATATGTTCAGCTGATATTTACCATTGTTGCGTTCGATCGATTCGACCTGAACGCCTGGACACCACTGGACCGGGGATCCGGGACGCAGGGCCAGCGCATTGGCCTGATCTGTCAACGCACGCCGCTCCGGTAAACGATCGTCGGCAACAGGTGCAATCGGTACGTCTCGAGAACCCCGGGTGATCCATGTCATATTCAGAACAGAGTTCTGCAGCACGCAGACCGATGTTGCAGCTGAATAGCCGCTGCCGATCACGAGGGTGTGATCCGACGAACCAGGGAGTGACTGTGGTGCTGCAATTTCGTAATCAGCATGAGTGAGGCAACGTAGCTCCCCTGGACACGGAATTCCCCCGATACCGACAGCACGATGTTGCGTTGTGAATCCTGTACAATCGAACAGTATTTCAGATTCCATTACGGTTTCAGAACCATCTCCTCGCCGGACGAGCAGACGAAACGGAGACGTGGAGCGTTCCGGCTTTCTGACTGCGTCTTTTTTTCCATACATACTGCGACTGACAGCAATGAGTTCAGTGGACGTTTGAATCACCCCCCGCAGCTGTTCGCTGGCGGCCAATGGACTGAGATAGTGTTGTACGTATGCGTCCCCGGTGAGAAGTTCATCACCGTGCGGTAGTGGTGCTGTTTCCGCTGCCGCAGTTCGACCGCTGGCGGTGCTGTTCATAGAAAACGGCGTGAACAGTTTGACATGGGCCCATCGCTGTATCGCTGCCCCGACGTTCCCTCGTTCCAGCACGGTGACATGGAATCCGTTCATTTTGGCCTGCAGTGCTGCGTGCAGACCAATGGGGCCGGCTCCCACGACGATGAGACGGTTCATTAGTTTCTCAAAAAAATGACAAGCCGTTTGATGCGAACGACCGTAATGACCAATCGTCTTACACGAATGCTTTCAACTTGAGAAGTCGGTTATGACTTGGTGTTGAAAAATGTGAACGGGGTTGCAACATGCCGTCACCGGCAGATTTGAATGTTCTTACGGGGGCACGGTCGAGTCAGGATCTGTGTAGCTGACTATGGAAGCTCCGTGATTCCGCAATGTTTAACAAAACTCACCAAATCACCAGTTTTTACCAGTGCGTACAATCAGGATTTTCAATGAAGGCACGCGTCGGGATACCCGATAACACACTACGGACAACATGGGGACTTGATTGGGTTGGGGCGGCAATGGTCCTCCTGCACATGATTGATCGGATGAAATGAAGGTAGAGGGGCGGCTGATGCGGGGGCGATTAAAGCTGTTTCAGAGTGACGGCAGCTGGCAGCACGAAGACTCCAGAGCAACACACGCTGTAATGCCGCTGGAGGACTTTGCTCGGGTCATCGCAGATGCCGTGACGTGGGACCGAACCTGGCTACAGGATTTTTCCGATGACCAGGTGATTGTTTCACAGGATTTGTACGAAATCATCCGGATGTGCAACGATATCCGTCAGGTCCGGGCGTAACCCTGAATCACGTATGCCTGCGGTACGATCACTCCGCAATGGCTGATCATCAACTGTCCCGCCTGCATACCGTTTCAGAATTCATACAAAACGGCACAGACTGCCGTTTTTTTTTGGTTTCGGCGACAGGCAGTTTTTGCTGCAAAGTTTATGAGATGATCTGCAGCACCTGGAGTGCAGCCGGAATGGCCGAACTTCGGACGATTTGTTCATCCGAAGTCGTATGACTACGGCACCCCGAATCCATGTTTTGACAATGTGCCGGTGATCAGCCGCAACCGTGATACCTCTCCGTGGAAATCGGATGAGCAGATAACACGGGTACCGTCATTCCGTAAACTTTCGTCCATAAATAACCTGACCGGCCACGAGTTTTTGCTGTGCAGATAACGGCGCCTTGCAATTCCACACCCTGATCTTCAACATTTGGCTATGTACGAATCGGGTCGTCAGGATGCCATCAAAATCTGGCGGACAGCTGTCAATGCAGTCAGTTCCGAAAGTCTGGTGCGCCGTTCCCTGTTTGCAGATTCCAGTACACTTACAGTCAAAAATCAGAAAATTCCTCTGTCTGGTGTGGGGCATATCGAGATCGTAGGCGCCGGTAAAGCCGGTGCCGGTATGGCCCGCGGGGTCGAGCAGGCGTTGAGTGGTCTTCCTGAATCGATTACCCGGTCGGGCTGGATCAACGTTCCCGACGATTGCGTTGACAAGCTGGGTTTTATTGTGCTGCACAGCGCCCGACCGGCCGGAGTGAATGAGCCGACACAGGCGGGAGTCGATGGAACAGTTGAGATCATGCGACGTGTCTCACGACTCAAACCAAACGATATTTGTATAACTCTTCTTTCCGGTGGTGGCAGTGCACTGCTTCCTGCTCCGATTCGCGGAGTCAGTCTTGCCGACAAGCTTGCTGTTACAAAGCTGTTGTCGTCGTCGGGGGCATCGATTCAGGAACTCAATACGGTCCGCAGTCGAATTTCGGCGGTTAAGGTCGGTGGTCTGGCGAGAGCATGTTCTGCTGCGAATCTTGTCACATTGATTATCTCAGATGTGATTCGTGACCCACTGGATATCATTGCTTCCGGACCAACCTGGCTGTCCGCGTCACACGATCGTGCCGATCCCCTGGAAGTGCTGATGAGGTTTGATCCGGACCTGAGTCAAACGCCGCGCTCGATCGTTGAGGCTCTGCGCCAACCTGTTGAATATGATGTGTCTCGATGCAGCGTTCGTAATCATATCATTGGAAATAACCACGTTGCCCTCAGTGCAGCGGCAAACGCTGCCAGGGATCTGGGCTACCAGGTGGAATCATGGGGTTCCGAAAATGCAGGATCTGCGTCGGATCTGGGAAAACAGCTGATTGCGCGACTTGAGGAGGTTCGATCCGTGGTTCAAAACACAGGTCAACCGGTGTGCCTGCTGGCGGGGGGCGAAACCACCGTTCAGTTGTGCGATGAGTCCATTCGAGGGAGCGGTGGTCGAAATCAGGAGGTGGTTCTGAGTGCGGTTGTTCAGCATCCGGATCCTGTGTTCTGGCGGGGATTATCACTGCTGTCAGGGGGCACGGATGGTGAAGACGGTCCTACGACATCCGCGGGCGCAGTGGCCGACGAAGAACTGCTTGTGTTAGTTCACGCCGGAAAGATCAGTCCGGAAAGATATCTCCGTAACAACAATGCCTGGCCGTTTTTCGACCAAACCGGCGGACTGTTGAACACCGGTCCAACCCATACGAATGTAATGGACGTGCAGGTGGGCCTTGTTCATCCGTAGATCACCCGCAACTGTCGGCAACAGGTGAAAAGGTTTCTTTCGTAGTCCGAACCGCTGCAGGACCTTCTCTGCAGGCTACGTCTGCCGGTGGTGATGACCCGACCGTGGATCGCAGGCGTCCACTTACTCCGGAAGAATTTTTTGTAGCGAAATCTTTATTTTGTCGTACGCGCTGGCGACCCGGCCCTGCAATTTTTCCGGTTGGTCATCGAATGCGCGAATCACTTCTGAGGTCAGACTTTTTTCGAGTCGTTCCAGCAACCCGACCGTTCGTCTCCAGACCTGATCGGGATGGGGAGCTGGACGTTCCAGGACGGCTACCTCTCCTTCCTGCTCGCGTGGTGCCGGTGATGCTGCCCCCGACCGAAACGGGGAATAATCTCCACCTTCACGTAATGCTCCGGTCAGAGTTTCTGCGTCACCGCCCGTTCTGCCCGTTCCGGCACGGTCGCCCTGCCCGCTGGAGACAAAATCACCGGGATCCACCACCGCGGTCAGTGGTGTTGTGGCACTATCAACGATCAGCGGAGCCGCCCACTCTGAATAGGCTTCCTCAGACTCGACGTTGAGATCCTCGCCGTTGCGAGCTCGTCGCCACGCTCGCATTTCGGCGACAGTGGCAGATGTGTCATTGGCCCAGCTCAGACACTCCTCAGCATCATCCCAGTTCAGTGTTACGTAGAAATAAGACCACTTGAGATTATCAAACTTATGGTGTGTTTCACCAAATTTGGTCCAGACCCGACGACGCTGGTAAATCTGGTCTGCACTGAGGCCAACCATTTGACCGAAGTCATGATCAGTACGCCCGCGAGCATATTTTTGGGTCCATTGAGACGCACATTCTCCCACGACCCAGTTGCACTGGCTGACAGCGTCGCGAGCGACCGAAATAAGTTGTTCTTCTGATTCTGCCACTTGTTGAAATCCTGAAAAGTCGCGTAACGGGCTGCAGGAGCAAGCCAGCCATGCTACCGCTGCAATTCACGTGGTTCTACTCGGGACAACGCGAACTGGAAAAATGCAGCAGTGTCCCTGAAATGCAGCAGTCAGGGTGACCGTACGCCATCAATGACGAATTTGGGCAGGACACCATTCAGCTTTCGGATGACGAGCCGTTGTTCAAACGGAATCGAATTTTTTTGGCTTCAGCAGGCTGGATGAAACGCCGATATTTCTCCTAGAATCAGCGAAAATATACCAGACGTTACTTCTTCACCAAAGTGCCTGTTTTGTGAAATGTTTCGTTCAGTGAGAGCTGACTTGATGGCGCGGTAGCCAAGTGGCTAAGGCAACGGATTGCAAATCCGTCATGCGCGGGTTCGAATCCCGCCCGCGCCTCTTAAAAACCCCGGTTTTTACCGGGGTTTTTTCATGCGCGACGAGCTTTGACCTATCAGCAGATTCCGAAGTGGCACTTTGTGGCATCAATTCCGCCAGCATTGCTGCCGTCTGATCGGCGTCCAAGTCCACTTCCTTACTTCATCACCTTGCAATGTCCCCGTCTTTCGTGATCGGACACCGTTCTTCCGTTCACGGTGTTGTGGGCTATTCTTTTGTCGGCTTTTCATGCGAGGCTTGGATAACACCTGAGTTGGAATGATTTTTGGTGTCTTCATTCGTTTCAGTAACTCGAGTGGCCAGTCGTTCCGGAACGGTGAACTGATGGGAGTCAGTGATCCTGACACCTGCAGACTGCTTTTTCCCTCTGCGAGGATTCCACGGAAAACGCAGACGTGATCCGGCAAACTGAGTGCCGTCGTAAATGGAACCTTTTTGAAATGGTCCGGCACCTAACAACCACGAATCTTTGGCGTCACTGTTTGCAACCGCGGCTCCCGACTGCCAGACGGGTTTCCCGGTTTCTCGGTGATAGGCGAACACAACGATCTTGGAAGTCGACATTGACGAATTACGTTTACCAATGGCAATCTCCGGAATTGTTGGTGCAGCCGGGACCGTTGGTAATAATGTTGCCGCAGTGCTGAGAGCATTGCTCGCAGGAATTCCGTAGGTGACCTCCAACGCGTCTGTTCCCAAGGCCCCCACTCGTGCTTCAATAATATAGTCTGCTTCGTCAGCCGACGGTTTCAGCAGACATCCGGACGTGATGAGTTTTTGCCGCAGAGTACTGATGATGTAGGCGGAATTGACATAATTGTCCACGCCTGATGAGTTGGTGCCTTTGTCCGGTAGGATGTAAGTGGTGTCCAGAAAGACTGCTTCCCTCTCCAGAGCTGACAGATCAAGTCGATCGATTGAGCGGTCGACGGCGTCAGACAACAGGAGTTGCTCTGTTCCCGAACGCATTTGAGTCGTCCCGCAGCCAGCTACGGGCAGAACCAGAAAGACAGTCAGGACCAGGCGGGGACTGGACACGGCAGATCACTTCAACAGGGCGTGAGAATAAGACAGTTTTTACTTTATGCATTCTAGATGCTTACGGCCTCGGAGCTGTAAGGTCATTTACAGAATCACTGCCAGTGAAGTGTCAGCATTCAGTCTCCATACTGCATACCGGCAGAATCTACCGCTCAGGAGCGGCGGTCGCATAACCTCGTGGTGATACCGGGCATATCCTGGGCTGCGAATCTTTGCTGTCTTTCACCGTGGTTGGTACACCGCTGTTTCTCTGTTCGCCGGTGGCCGAACGATCACACACAGTAATGGAATGTCATGTCCGGCGTTGCCGTGACGCACGATAGCCGTATTCAATCGCGAACCAGTTGGCATACCGTTCCCGATCTGCAAATCGCGTATTACGATGATCGTTGATGTGTCCGATTTCGTGAATCAGGACATTGTTGAGGTAGTAGTCACGGATTGTGTTTTTGGTCCAGACGAGATACCAGTGTGCGCCGTCCCGAATCCAGCGTCCACCGTACATTTCCGACTCGATCCTTTGTCGTGGAGAAGGAGCGCGAAGATATGGTTCTTCCAGTTCGCGTTCGACAGGATACAAATATACGGTCGCACCCCACTGCAGTCCGTAGCAGGGAAACAGTCGCCGTTTGCGAGTCATGCGGCTTAACTGGACGTATTCGAGTCCTTTGCGGAACTGAGGGGGCAGCAGAGCGATTCGTTCGCGTGTTTCATCTGGAGTGACGGGATGCACATATCCTGATCCGGGTTTTTGCACCAGAATTTTCAGCTTGCCGTCGCCTCGTGGCTCATGCCATATTTCCGGAGCGTCGAATTGAGGCCCCGTTGCCAGCCCGATTCCTCGACGTTTGTGCGCAGAAGGAGGTCGTGCTGTCAGATGACGCTGATGTTGTGACTGGCGAGCACGTCGAGTGGTTCGTGCCGGCTTCTTTGAAAAGTGACGTCCCATTGCGGCAGACTTTGCACGTGGTTACGTCAGCTCGCTGATCGTCTTCTCCGTTTGGTTGCGATCGCTGTGGCGAGACCAACAACAAATCGGATTTCATCATGAAGTCCGGGGATCCGGGGCATACAGCAGAGAGTTTCTTCATGCCATGCTGTCCAGTTATGCTAACTTCATTTTGGACAGATAAAAGGTGAACACCTTAAGTCGCTGTCTGACAAGCGGTTGTGTTCAGGAATGATTCAGAATGACGGAATACAGTCCCTTCATAATTCGGCTGAATGTATGCAAGTTGAGGCAGGTAAACGCCTTACACAGATCGAGAACCGTCGGTCCGGTTATGACGGGATGTACACCAGTGAGGTTAAGCATACAGCCGCCACTTATGACAGGCAGGGATCTGGAAGTCTGATGCTGAGCGTCAAAAAACACCTTTGAATTCCCGGACTCACGTCCAGTCTCAAACGGGAAAAATCAGATCGCCATCCCCGGGGGCCACGGCCATGAAGTTTGTTTCAATGCCGATGTTCGCACATGTGGCGTTGACGCAGGATTTTGTAAAGATGGTCAGCACCGTTCAACAAACCTCAGAGGATCTGGACGCTTACGAAAAAAGTTGAGCGAACGTGACCGATTACGGTTGTGTCAGACGGTCGTCACGTCGAATGGTATTCAACTTTCCAGTTGGAGTCCCTGTTCTTTTCAAAGAACACCATCCAGCCCCTTCTGATAGTATTTGTGCACAATCTCTTCCTGATGCTCCAGCAACCAGTCGATCGTAGGCTCGTTGTTCATCGCCTTGTGAATCGCCAGGGCCATCGCATTACGATGGATCTCGAACAGGGCTTTGTGGTCCAGGTTGTCATCGGTTGCCGCGCCCGGGTTGAGCCACACGGAACAGACAATGCCCAGGTCGTTGGCCTTTTCTTTAGGAATGTCACCGGCACGAACTGCGTCGAGTACTCCATTGGCGATTGCGGCCTGCACGGTGCCCATCAGGATGTTAGTGTAGGCGTTGCTTTTGACCGTCACTTTACTGACCATCAACGTGACCGGACGTACCTGCACATCGGTGTTGAGAATTGCGAATACTTTTGAATGTCCGACCGACTGATCACCGGTCAAGGTGGCAATGGCATTACCAACAGGACCATCAAGTTCACCGATCACCACCTCCGGCTCGGCAGCCGTAAAGGCAGGACCGCCGGCCACCAGTGCTTCTCCTGTTCTCATCACAATTCGTTCAGTCATCGATCGGTTCCTGTTGTGTGAAAGTATGCCAATAGCCGGCTTGAAATATGTTTGCTGCTAATTCTACCGTGTCAGAACAATACCTCCAGAGTCAACCGGTGTAACAGTCGGTCCGCCCACTCATACCACTACAAAGCGTCCTGCAGGTCGGTACTGACATTTCGACAGAAAAACGGTATGCACACACTCTCACAAAACAGAAACTGCGTGACATGTCACCGGAAGACGGAATGACCGGGATGCACCAGGGAGTAAAATGACTGCGTTGGTCTCTTTGGTCTTTTAATCAACCGGCAGGCCACGTTCCTGACGCATTCGGCGGACTTCTGCGAGAACCTGATCAATCACCTGTGAGTTTTTTACAACAGCCCGGTACTCCTGCAGCGTTACGATGATATTCACCACGACTAACAGAATTGCTCCCAGGAAGTGTATGTGCGAGTCCGCAATGCCCAACGTATCTGAAAGTGACACTGGTGTTGCCCGATCGGCCACAGCTCCAAAGGCTCCGGTTGCAACCAGCAGCAGCAGGCAAACCGTCATACCTGGCAGCAGATGAAACTTCAGTCGTTGACTGTCACTGTGGAACTTGCTGTCCAGAGAGTAGGCTTTTCCGGTCTCTTCAAGAAACCGTCCGGTTCCCATGAAGTAAGTCAGGGCGATTGCGTGAACCAGTGCCGCAAATGTCAGTGCGCCCAGTCCAATCAGTATGTGCGTTCCCACCAGCCGCTGAACTTCCGGCAATGCCGACCCGGTGTCACCGATGTTCAGTCCCCGCCAGACAGCGTAGAGCAGAATGGAATTTGCAATCAGCGACAGTGTAAGAAAAATCCGCTTCACAGGTGTTGCCGGAGGAGAAACTGAGAATGTCTTGCGATTGTCAGCTTAATTTTTTAGTTCCATGATTGTCTGCTGATCGATTTTCTGCAGGGCCTGTGCCCCGCGGACTTCCGATCGCATTTCCATGTGTAAATTTAACTGCATACGGACCATACGACCCAGACTTTGATCAAAAAGAATCTGACCGGTGCCACGCGAGTCTGTCAGTGTCAGTTTTACGGGGGCATCGTCTTTGGGTTCAATTGAAACAGCGGGAGAGTAGTCGATGACGGCGAGTCCATTGTCATCAAGGCCTTTGTAAGTCATTTGCGCGTCCAGGCGAAGCGTGGCAAATGGTAGTTCAACAGTCTGCTGACTCTGCCATGTATCACCGCTCTCGACAGAATCTGCCGGTAGCACAACTGATGTCTGGCTCAGCATCTGCTTGAGTGCCGTTTCGTCCACGCCGGTGGGGGTTCCTGCGGCAGCCGTTTTTAGTGTTTCCAGCAAATTATCCGGAATACTGATCTCTTTGATGGCGCCCGTTGGTGCCATGGTGACTATGAAACTTCTGTCGACAATTTTGCGGAAGACGTTTCCCAGTGATCTGACAAACGGATCATCGGGCGATTCCTTCGAACCTGAGTCGTATTCAATCGTCTGATTCCGGTCCGGTGACATTCTTACCTGAATGCGTTTAATGAACTGAGAAATCACGAAGTCACGACTGGCTGTACGCGTCTCCACGTCCCAGACCATCATCATTTTCTGCACCAGTTGTGACTGATTTTCGAATCCCCCAACCGTTGACGTGGTGACCATCTTGTTCTCAACGGTGTAATTCAGAGAATCTCCAGTGGACAGTTTCCATTCCAGAAGATCTTGTGAGTGGGCTGTCGATGTGGCACAGGCTGCGGCGGCCAGCCAGAGGCAGATTCGGGAAGTCATCAGGCAGGCTCCATCGTGATGTGTTTGGTACAGACGGGAAATGAGAGTTTCCGGCCGAATTGAACTCGCGGATGAAGGGTTTTCATTCCCTGGCAGCGACGATTTTTGTGCGGGAATCAGCTGCCTGGTCACTGAGCCTTTCACTCTGAAAACCGAATTGTAGCGATTCAAGGAGAATTGACTCAAAGCCAATTCGGGCGTTTCCCAGCTGCTATTCACCCGCTTTCCGGACACCAACAGTTAACAGGAGATTGGCCCAAAGAGCCTGGTCGCCGGTCTGAACTGTTAAAACGTGGTCTCTGGATGCTACAGCATCGTAGAAATCCCAGCGTTGGATCGGGGACAGATCGATGGTCAGCCCTGCCTCTGCCAGAATGGAGCGATATTCGTTCCAGACCGGCGGATCTTCTGGAAGACGATGAGGATCGTCCTGCGGCATACCCATTGTTTGGACAGCTTCCACCGGAACAGCCGTTAGCAGGACTCGCAAAACCTGAGCGACAGTGACCAGGCCTGGAGTCAGATTCAGACTGACCAGTTTTGCGGTCGGTCCGATCGCCGAAGAGGCCGGGTAGTTGCCGTCCGCAATCAGAATTCGGGAACTATGCCCGGCCTGAGCAATAATCTGATTGATTTCAGGGTGGAGCAATTCTGATTTGAGCATCAAGTCAGTTCCTCTTCAGTCGTTCCTGGCGATCAAATTCGAGGAGTCCCTCGATTAATTCGTTCATTTCTCCGACTACGATACGATCCAGTTTGTGAATCGTAAGTCCGCAGCGGTGATCGGTGACCCGATTCTGCGGAAAATTGTAGGTCCGGATTCGCTGACTGCGGTCGCCCGATCCGACCAGGGTGCGTCTTGCTTCGGCCCGCTTTTCAGCAGCCTGCCGCTGCTGAGTTTCCAGAATTCGACTCTTAAGTACTTTCAGGGCTTTGGCTCGATTCTTGTGCTGGCTTTTTTCGTCCTGAATCTTCACGGAGATGCCGGTCGGCAGATGTGTCATCCGGACAGCGCTTTCTGTTTTGTTTACTTTCTGTCCGCCTGGCCCGCCGGCACGCATGGTATCAATCTGCAGATCTTCCGGATTGATGACGACCTCCACATCCGTAGCTTCCGGAAGCACGGCCACTGTCGCGGCGCTCGTATGAATGCGCCCCTGTGTTTCTGTTTCGGGCACACGCTGAACGCGATGTCCGCCACTTTCAAACTGAAGCTCCTGAAACGCACCTTCTCCGGAAATGGAAACAACGACTTCTTTGATGCCGCCAAGTTCTGTCGGGCTAAATTCGATCAATTCGACTTTCCATTTCTTTGTTTCACAGTATCGCATGTACATGTCGTAGAGATTTCTCGCGAAGAGTGCAGCCTCGTCCCCACCGGTTCCGGCTCGAATCTCCATAATCAATGAGCCACGAGTGATCGAATCGCCCGCGGTTGCCAGGTCTTCGAGTTCTGTTTTGAGTTTTGCCATCCGTGCAGCAAGTTCACTGAGTTCTTCCTGAGCGTATTCTTTGGAGGCTGAGTCCGTTTCTTCGTCGACCATCATTTGTGCGGCATCGATGTCGCCCTCAAGTTGACGATAGGAACGAACAGCTTCGGCGACTTTGGCGAGCCCACCCATTTCCTTTTGGATCTCGAGCATTCGATCGATGCTGGCAGTGACCTCCGGATCCATCAGAAGCTGCTGGAGTTCTTCGTGGCGTTCGAATTTTTGTTCCAGGCTGGGAAACATAACTGAGATTCCTTGGACAGCGGATCGAACGGGTATGCCATTTCGGTTCCGGATGAGTCAGCGGATAGTGCGGGCAGTGGATGTTGCAGGTGTTCGCACTTGACTGCGTCCTGTCGCAGTCCGGCGTCCTGTCTTCAGACAGAGTCCACAGCAGGCAGAAATTCAATGGATTCGGAATTAAACGAAATCACAGGCAGTCCATCAAAAGTAAATGACCCCGCAGCGAATGTTTCATACTTTACGCGGAGAAAAAGTAAAGGACGCACACAGACCTCTGTGTACGTCCCTCTTTTGAAATGTCAGTCTGTTTTGAGCTATTGATCTGCGTCTTTGGCTTTGCCCCATTTCTTCTGGAATTTTTCGACGCGTCCCGCGGAATCGACGAACTTCATTTTTCCGGTGTAGAACGGGTGCGATGCTGAGCTGATTTCGACTTTGACCAGTGGATATTCATTGCCATCGTCCCACTTGTCGTTCTCTTTGGAGGCAATCGTGGACTTGATGAGGAAACGGGTTCCTGTCGATGTGTCCATGAAGATCACATCCCGGTAATTTGGATGGATGTCTTTTTTCATCACTCCAGTGCCTTCTTAGACTTCTTATTTCAGTAAACTTGTTCAGTTGGAGTCAAGTTTTCGGAGCGACCGGCGGGAGCGTTTTTCAGGTCTCCGCTCGCACATTCCGAGGAGCTGCCTCGTTTGATTCTGAAACCAGACTCAAACGTCACGACTGACAGTCTGGCAGATGACGAGTCCGACAGCGGCCAAGATAAACTTCCATCGTTCATCAGAAATTCAGGGCAAGCAGTCTAAACCCGGGTTTCGGGACCTACAAGCCAGAATGGACACTACCCCGAATTCGGGAGCAGTCATACATACCTGCACCGGTATGACCGGACAAAAATGTGTCCACTGGATTCTAAAGGCCGATCAGACTCAGGCTGCTGTGACTCCGCAGCAGAATTTTACTGCCAACGAAGACCGGTGTTGCCACTGTCAGCTCGTTTTCCAGAACGTTTTCTGAGACGAGAGTGAATTCACTGGCATTGGCGTCCACTACGAAAACGGTTCCGTCTTCCCGAGTCAGATACAAATGACCGTCCGCGACAACCGGGGAGGAACTATAACTGTGTCGGCTTTTTGGCAATTGTCCGTTCCAGATGATTCGGCCGGTCCGGATATCCAGACAGTACACTGTTCCGCGATTGCGTCCACCATCTCCACAGATGAACGCACGGTCATTAAGGACAGCCGGGGTCGGCACGTCAGCAGACGTGTTTTTGTTGGTGTAGAGTACATGGCTGTCGGTTACGTCGCCGGATCCGCCCATGCGAATCGCGGTCAATGTGGTACCGCGAGCATATGGAGCCAAAACGATACCCTGAGTGGCGACAGGTGATGAAATCGAACGAAAATACTTTTCACCGTCCGGGTTCAATCCTCCCGCACGCCACAACTCGGTTCCGTCTTTAGCGGCATGTGCTGTGACATGATCAGATCCCAGCACGATGATTGTCTGGCTGTTGTCTTCGTTGCGTACAACGGCCGGGGTTGAATAACTCTGATTAGCCTCCAGGGGGGCATCCAGGTCGCGGTCAACCTTCCACAGTACTCTGCCATCAGTCGCCCGGAGTGCAGCGATCCAGGACGGACCTGATTGTACACAGGAAACCACGATTGCCCCGTCGATGAGCACTGGAGAGTTTCCCAGGTCCCACCAGAGTGTATCGACGGTCACTTCTCCGAATTTTTTGTGCAGATTCACGCTCCAGATCAACTCCCCGTCCAGGCTGCAGCATCCCAAGTCGCCGCTTTTGAAATAGGCGAATACGTGCTGACCATCGGTTAACGGCGACGAGTTGGCTCCTGTTGCTTTCTTGTGTTTTCCCGGGATTTCGGTGCCCAGAGTCTGCGACCACTGCTGTCGTCCATCCATTCTGAAGCAGATCAAACGATTTTTTCCCCGGGCGTTGAGTGTGACGAAGATTCGGTTTCCGGCAACGGCAGGAGTTGATCCGCCCGGTCCTGGCAACTCGGTTTTCCACAGTAAATTGCTGTCTTTGGACCATTTAACCGGATATCCACTTCCGTCGGCTGTGCCGGTCCCGTGCGGTCCCAGCCAGCCTGGCCAGTCAGCCGCATGGCAAAAATCGGACATTGAAGCCAGCGAGATACAACAGAGGATCAGACGCATGCTAATGAATCCTGAGAACTCGGAAAATTTTTTACCGTGACCGACATAGCCACCATTTTTAGTCAGCCATCCGGCGCGAAACAACTGATAAGCCGCACGTCGGATCGAAACCACTGTTCAGAACTCTGCCCGACAGTCTCGATTTGTAAAAAACGGATTCACTTGCAACCAACAAATCGACGAACGATTGAATTCAGGCTATCCTGCACACTGATAGAAATTACTAGTTCATGCCATTCGATCGAAGAGCCCATGAGTGACGATCAAGCGACCGGAACTTCTTCAGAACCGTTGTTTACAGTGGCGGAAGTTGAGAAGCTCACCAATGATGATGTAACAGCCGGACGTGCGATCGGGAAGATGCTGTCAATCCTGTTTCTATACACGGTCGGGGCAACAATTCTCGTAACAATGCTGACCTATAAGGGATGTATGATCGACAACAGTGCCGGGGTTGCGGCGGAACAACCGGAATCGACAGGCCACTGACGGACGACTATTCGATTTCCAGGAGTTTTCCAAGCAGATTGTCGGTGGGATGAGGGTGCCCTTTGTACTGACGGAAACCTTCGCCGTATTCAGTACCGAGTTCTTTCCCCCGCAGGGCAGCCCAGCGGCGCGATGCATTGAGATATTCATCGATGCCGTGTTGACGCTGTAGCCAGTTTCGCTGACTGGCATGGCAGGCCAGCAGTTCCAGACGTTTCTCGATTACGCTGCTGATATCAACAATCATGTCGACCGGATGCCGCACACCAAAGTGATCGGTTCCCTCAACCGAATCAACGTAATACAGATGCGGAATCCTGGTACAGCACGGAGCCGGGTCCCATTGTTGAGTGCGATAGTTGGGTACTGCGGCATTGAAACAGGCATCACGTACAAGTTGACTGGTGATTTCGTGATCGTGCATGTAGTCCACGGGAGGTGGAGCAAAAATGATGTCGGGATGCTTTCGTCTGATGAACTCGGTCATTCGGCGTCGACTGTTGTTGTCGAATACGATCGACAGATCCCGGAATTCGAGACAAGTGTAGTCCACTTCCATCATGGCAGCAGAGGCTGCAGCTTCTGCCCGCCGCACGTTGGAGATTTCTTCCGCCGAAAGTTCATCGCTTCCTTTGTCACCGGGGGTCATGGTTGCAACGGACACGCCGCAGCCAAGCTGCTTCAGTTTAAGCAGCGTTCCGGCACACTGAATCTCGATATCATCGGGGTGGGCATGCACAGCTAAGATTCTTGTTGAAGCAGGGTCTGCATCCACGACTGTTTTTCCTGGATTCGGTGCGAAAGTGAATCGAGACTGACGACGTATTACGGGGCAGGATCCGAATACGTTCGGACAGTAAATTCGGACGACTGCCTGTGAATCTCAGCTGCAAAGTATCCAATTGACAATTGCGTCTCCAGTTAGACTCTTCTTGGCAGGTTTGCCGGAATGCAGCGATCGGCAGAAATGGCCGGTCTTTCCCGGCCGTGACTGTCGAATGCTGTTTTCCAGGAAGTGGATTCCCACTAGACTTTTGCCGTGACATCAGAAGTCTCTGGATGGCGGGTCACATTTCTTCTGCACGGGATCGAAGGATCGAACGAGTGTGTGTTCGTCTGGCAATCGGGTTTCTGACAGTCTTGACTCTGACCGGTTGCGGTGATCAAGGCAGCCGTTCAACTGAATCTTCCGGAGCCATTTTGCCTGGCACGGCAGAGAACAGAGTACCGGCCGGTATCACGGCTGACGTAACCGGCCCGGAGCGACACGCTGCTGATGAGGATGGCAGACAGGTCGGGGGGAGTCAAATTCTGGCTAGTCAGGATCCTGTTGCGAAATTACTGTCAGAGATTCAGCAGCTGCAGGTAAAGGCCGCTGCCGGTACTACCCGCGGTGACGATTCAAACAGTGAAATCGTGCTCAAGGCGACGGAAGTCATTCGACTGACGATGCAGGATTCGTCACAGGGAGGTCAGTTTCTGGACGCAGTGCGTGGTCTCCTTCAGGCGCGGCTGCACCTGGCGCTCAACGGTTCTAACGCCCAAATCGATCAGCTGTATGCAGACGTTCAGGCGTTAAACGATCGTGATCCGAAGTCAGAACCTGCTGCTGAAGGGATTTACTACCTTGCTAAGTTGGCTCACACGAAGGCTCGGCGGGCACGTGAACAGAAAGCTGACTGGAACGTCAATTTTTCAAGATGGGCTCGTGACTTTGCTGCTCGATTTCCACAGCAGACAGAGCGTGCGCTGACTTTACTGTTTGGAGCAGGCCGCAGCTGTGAAATGAACGCAGCAAGAGTCAACAGTGCAGAAGAGGCCGCTTTGCTGAGAGCAGAAGCTCGTTTGTGTTACGTCATGCTGATGGAAACATGGCCGAAAGAGCCTCAGGGACAGGAAGCGGTGGCGGTTCTCAGACGTCTTGAGCTCCCCGGT
Source organism: Fuerstiella sp. (assembly GCA_022447225.1). NCBI lineage: Bacteria > Pseudomonadati > Planctomycetota > Planctomycetia > Planctomycetales > Planctomycetaceae > Fuerstiella > Fuerstiella sp. Next base: position 140,232 of record JAKVAZ010000011.1, read on the forward strand.
CAAAAACTGGCTCAGTTTTCCGGTCCCTTACTCTCCGGCGGAACACTTCGTGCGGAACAACTTTCCGGAAAGGTAATACTGATCTATTTCTGGGATTCCGAGAGTCACGATTTTAAGAATGACTGGGTACCGCTGCTCAGGAAGGCCGAATCTCAGTTGCCGGCGGATCTGGTCCGCTTCATTGGTGTCAATCTGGATGAGGATCCTGATCGCTGTCGAAAATCGGTACAGGAACTCGGAATACCAGGTGAACAGATCTGTTTCCGGCACGAAAAACGTTGTGGCTGGAACAGTCCGCTTGTGAGGTTCTGGGGAGTTTCTCAGAGTCCCGGTGTGTGGCTTGTCGGGAGTGATGGTGTGGTGGATTCGGTTGACGTACGTCGCGCAGAACTTGCGTCCCGCATGAAAAACCTGGTTCGTCGTTCGCGTGTTTCTCTTAATTGAATCCGTTCCCCGTCACCATCCGTTTCCATACATGCGGCAATCGAAACCAGCGGCCGACCGGCTGTCAAATCAGGGGTGGGAAAGCAATATCTTTAAATGTTTTTACTTTTCCGCAATGACGAAGGTCATACGTGTCCGTCTTTGTCTTCATTTCCATAAACAGAGGAGAATTTTCTGTGTTAAGATTTTCTGAATTTTGCAGAAGGCGTCGGGGAAATTAATGGAGTGTAGCGACTGCCTGTTTGAGTTCTGAAGCAGACTCATGTCAGTGACCGGCGAACTTCCGATTACTGACAGCGCGACGCCGGAATTCAGGTGACCCGTGAAACCGGGTGACGTCTTGAAACGGTTAACTGTTAATGAACATATCCAGTTCCCGGAAACTATCCCGGTGGATTCTCGCTTCCGCGATGCTCCTGTTCTCTGGGGACTCCATGTGAATTGGTTCCGTCTGCGCAGAGGGAACGATGGCTGATTTGTCATTTCTTCGGTTGATCCAACGGGAGGCGACCGATTTTGATTTCCTGTCAGTTGGCTGTTTTTTTTGGGCGATGAGGCCGTTCCTTTAGATATCTGTTTATGGGACGTTTACCCACAGGACTTGGTGGAAGTCTTCCGGTGTGGATGTTGTTTTAGCGTTTCTGATTTAAGCGGAAATCTGGACTGGTAACCAAAATGAAATCCGTTTCCAAACGGCAGGCTTTGACACCGCGTCAGCGAGAGATTTTTGAATTTATACGTTCAACGATTGTTGACCGCGGCTACGGGCCGACGGTCCGGGAAATCGCTGGCGAATTTGGGATTCGGTCACCGAACGGTGTGATGGGACATTTGAAGGCCCTTGAAAAGAAAGGACTCATCAGCCGTGAATCCAACATGTCTCGAGCGATTCAGATTTGCACCGGAACCACCAACCGCCTGCGAGTACCGTTTGATGGCACCGCTGTTTCCGGAGGTCCGATTTGTGCCCCTGTTTCAACAGATCAATTTATCGAATTTGGAGATGTTTTTGACGAAACGGATCGATCGACGATTAAGGTCGAAGGTTCTGCATTCGTTCCTCTTGGCATCTGTGACGGTGATTTTTTGATCATCAGCCGGCACAGTCAATGTGAACCGGATACTCTGGTTGTCACCATTGACGACCGTCAGCAGGTTGATATCTGTCGGATTCCGGAAGACGCAGGCCCTCCGGTTCCGGCAATTTCCGGTGAGTTACCGTCTTCCGGACAGCGAACCCTGGGGGGCCTTGTTGGCGTGGTGCGCAAAATGCAAGGACTGTCAGCAGTCGAACCAGAGGTCCGTGGTGTCGTCCGTAATCTGCTGAAAACCAATTCATGATTGGTCAATCCGGAGCGAGATGCAGTCACACCGCCCCTGAGACAGTCTCCACACGTCGGTTATCTGTACAGATTGTCAAAATCGTTCAAGCCAGACACCGCAATGATCTCAGCGAACAAATTGCCCGTTAGCTATGCGTGGTCGCGTCAATCTGAGATTTCTGACAACCTGCCCTATCCGGCATCCCGCTTTGACTCCATTTGACTCAGCCGGTTATAGAGTGTCTTCAGGGCGATGCCCAGCTCTTTCGCAGCTGCCGGTTTATCGTTGTCATGTTTGTTGAGGACATGGAGGATCATTTGATCTTCCATTTCCCGCAGCGTTTGTGGCTGGTCAGTTACCAGCGTTACGATGTCGGGGGCCGAAGATTTGTCGGAGACTTTCTGTGCGGTGAGATTTTGAGGCAGATCATCCGGAGTAATGTGATTACCATCGGACAAAATGACCGCATGTTCGAGTACGTTTGCCAGCTCACGGACGTTGCCCAGCCACTCGTGAGATGTCAGCGCTGTGATGGTCTCCGGTGTCAGAATCGATGCCGGGATCTGTTCGATATCCCGCTTGAGATGGCGAGCGATCAGATGACGAGACAATTCTGAAATATCTTCCCGGCGTTCTCTGAGCGGTGGTAAATGAATTTCGAAGGTATTGACTCTGTAAATCAGGTCTTCGCGGAACGTTCCGTCGGCAACCATATCCTGAATGTCTTTGTTGGTTGCGCACACGATTCGTACATCGACATTAAACGCTTCATTTTCACCGACACGACGTACCTCGCCTGATTCAAGGAAACGCAGCAGCTTGACCTGCATGCTTTTATCCAGTTCCCCAAGCTCATCCAAAAACAGTGTACCGCCGTTGGCGACTTCAAACAGACCCGCACGAGTATTTTCTGCTCCGGTAAATGCACCTTTACGGTGGCCAAAAAACTCACTTTCCACCAGATTCTCGGGGAGTGCTCCACAGTTAACGGCAACAAATGGTGCTTGGGCTCGTTCACTCTGTTCGTGGATCCGGCGCGCAACCATTTCTTTGCCGGTACCCGTTTCACCGAGAATCAGCACGGCCGAGTCGGTTGGAGCGATCTTGTCGATGAGCTTTCGAACCCTCAGCATTGGGTTTGACTCACCGATCAGGTCTGAACGTCCTTCAGCACGTTGCAGCTGATTCTCAAGTGCTGCATTTTTGTTTTCCAGTGATTTCTTTTCGCCGATTCGCTGGAGAACAGCCGCTATCTCAAACAAAGAAACGGGTTTGGGAAGGAAATCATAGGCCCCGCTGCGGATTGCCTGAATCGTCGCATCCATGTCGCCGTGCCCGGTACTTATTACGTACTCGGTTTCAGGGCTGACTGTACGCAGATGATCAACAACGTCCCAGCCACTGCCTCCCGGCATCTTGAGATCAATGATGGCTGCATCAAACGTGTTTTCATCTACGGCTTTGTTCGCTTCTCCGGGTGTGGAACAGACCGTTGTGGTGTGTCCCATTCGAGGAAGTTCAGACTGCATGAGTTCTGTGAGTGAAGCCTCATCATCCACGAACAGAACTCGAAGTTTGTATTTGCTGCGTGCTGCCACCGCCGACTCCATGGCATTTCCGGCTCGCCATCCTGACGAAACCGCTGGTCACAAAAGCGGTTGAGGTCAAACCTCCCGCTGAGATCAGAGATCTTGAGAGTAGCACAGCATATAGAAACCAGCAGATTTCGACAACGGGCAGTCATTCGGAGGAATGGGGTAAACGGGGCAATAGGGGGTAGTGTTGGCGTCTAAAGATAAATCTCACGACTTAATCAGCGGAGTTTCATGGGGCATGATCCTGTCCGGTGTTCCGAAAGTCCCCGTTTGTGTACGTATCTCCGCAACAATCACTCTTCGTCATTTCGCAGTGCTGCCAGTACCGAGAGGTCTTCGAGTGTTGTTGTATCCTGAACGGACTCGCGACCGGCAGCGATATCCCGCAGCAATCGTCGCATAATTTTTCCACTGCGTGTCTTGGGAAGTCCGGCTGCAAATCGGATCTTGTCGGGTGTGGCCAGGGCACCAATTTGTTCACGAACGTGTTGTATCAGGACTTTGACCAGATCGTCATCACCGCTGCCGTCTTTGAGTGTCACAAAGCAGCAGATCCCTTCACCTTTCAGATCATGTGGAAATCCAACAACAGCAGCTTCAGCAACCATTTCATGTGAAACCAGTGCACTTTCAACTTCCATTGTACTGAGTCGATGTCCCGAGACGTTAATGACGTCATCCACGCGGCCCATTACCCAGAGATAGCCGTCTTCATCTCGGCGTGCACCATCTCCTGCAAAATAGCATCCATCGATTTCACTGAAGTAGGTAGAGATAAATCGATCGTGGTCGCCATAGAGAGTGCGCAGCATATGAGGCCACGGCTGCCGCATGACGAGCAGGCCGCCCTGATTTGCTTCCAGGCTCGTGCCGTCTTTCGTGACAATATCCGGTACAACGCCGGGAAGCGGTCGGGCACAACTGCCGGGTTTGGTTGGTGTAATGCCTGGCAGTGGACTGATCATGATTCCACCGGTTTCCGTCTGCCACCAGGTGTCGACAATCGGGCAGCGTTCCTGGCCGATGACTTCGTGATACCACATCCAGGCTTCCGGATTGATGGGCTCGCCGACGGTGCCCAGCAGCCGAATGCTGGACAGGTCATACTTTTCCGGCCATTGCCTGCCCCATTTGATAAACGCTCGAATGGCCGTCGGGGCTGTGTAGAAAATACTGACCTGGTACTTTTCAACAATTTCCCAGAAGCGTCCTTCGTCGGGCCAGTTGGGACCACCCTCGTACATGACCACACTGGCACCATTCGATAGCGGTCCGTAGGTGATGTAACTGTGGCCGGTTATCCAGCCAATGTCAGCTGTACACCAATAGGTGTCGTCTTCCCTGAGGTCGAAGACCCATTGCGACGTCATCGTGGTACCGAGTAGATATCCGGCCGTGGTATGCAGGACACCCTTTGGTTTGCCCGTGCTGCCGGAGGTGTACAGGATGAACAGTGGGTGTTCGGCGTCGAGTTCCACAGCGTCACATTCGGCTGACATACCCTCAACCAGATCATGCCACCAGAAATCACGATCCGGTACCATATCCACGTCGCCTCCGGTTCGTTTGACCACGACGACCTTTTCCACAGTCGGTGATTTGTCCATAGCTGCATCGACAGCAGCTTTGAGTTGCACCTCTTTGCCTCGTCGCCAGCCACCATCCGCTGTGACCACGATACGGGCCTGTGCATCATTATTGCGGTCGGCCACTGCGTCTGCGCTGAAGCCTCCAAAGATGATTGAATGCACGGCGCCAATTCGGGCACAGGCCAGCATTGCGATTGTCAGTTCGGGGATCATTGGCATATACAGCGTGACCCGATCACCGGTTTCCACTCCGAGTTTCTTGAGAACATTGGCAAATCGGCAGACTTCGCGATGCAGGTCCTGGTAACGCAGGACACGAGTATCGCCGGGTTCGCCTTCCCAGATCAGCGCGGCCTTATTCCGCCGATCGGTTTCAAGATGTCGATCGAGGCAATTGTAGCTCACATTGGTTTTTCCTCCGGAAAACCATTTCGTTTCCGGCATCTCACCTTCCATGGCAGAATCAAACGGCCTGAACCAGTGCAGATTTTCTCTGGCCAATTCACCCCAGAAGCCTGCTGGATCGTCTTTGGCTCGCTGCCACATTTCGTTGTACTGCTCTTCGCTGCGAATGTTTGCCTGTTCAGCGAAGGTGGCCGGGGGATCAAATGTACGGGTTTCCCTGAGAACACTTTCGATACTGGTGTTGTCCGCTGACATGGGCTGTCTCCTGATTATCTCAATGACTTCTTTAGGCAGGTCTGCCGGGAAGCCGGATTCACGTTGTCAGAATCCAAGTTTATGCGGCATTCTGCAGCATGTGATGGAGGATGTCCAACGGTCTGCCGTCAGTCAATATCTACATATTTGACCATCATGCGGTCTACAATCCTGATCATAGTTTCCCTGAGATTTTTGGGAGCCTGCTGTTATTCATAGAACTTCAGAGGATGCTGAAACTTGGGCTGGTTGCCGGTTGATTGATCTGAATTTTCCACGGTTCAGCCAGGTATCCTGACCGCGTTCATGAACATCCACTTCAACCATTGTCTCAGGGGAGTCAATTCGTAGCAGAGGAATGAAACATTTCGGGCACACTCAGATTGTGTACTCTGCATTGGCCGATATTTTTAGTTCGTTCAGTGCGCAGGACAGGACCCTCAAAAGTTCCTGACCGTCGAACCAGCCTTCGCTGCAATTTTGACAAATATCCGTTTCAGTGATGTGGTTGCTGAGTAGACGGATTTTGAACTGCGTGTGTCGAGACTACAGACAGTGAGGGGCAGGTCCGGTTCTCATCGGATTCATTCCGGAACACGTCAGGATGATCAGCACACCGTTGAAACAGCTGTGAGTCTGTGAATCAATTGACACGTTAATTGACTTCGACACGACTCAGGAATCGATTGGAGCCAGGAATTGATCTAGAATCATGGCGTCCCGCCCGTTTATTTGATGTCGCCAATTTTCCTGATCGAAAAGATTCATGTTCGAATCCGTCGCTGACAGTGATTTTATTCCTGGTGAACATTCTGTCCTCCGGCTGTGGCAGCAGAGGCAGGTATTTCAGCAACTCCGCCGGAAGAACGCGGAAGGCAGGAGGTGGAGTTTTCTGGATGGTCCGATTACGGCCAACAATCCGATGGGTGTCCACCATGCATGGGGACGTACCTATAAGGATACGTATCAGCGTTTTTTCGCAATGACTGGACACGAACTGCGGTACCAAAATGGTTTTGACTGCCAGGGGTTGTGGGTAGAAGTTGAAGTTGAGAAACAACTGGGACTCGGGACGAAAACTGCCGTCAACGAATATGGTATCGACAGATTTGTGAATGAGTGTAAACGTCGCGTTCTGCGTTTTGCGGCCCGGCAGACAGAACAGTCAATCCGCCTGGGTTACTGGATGGACTGGGATGATCCTGACCAGTTGAGGCAGCTGGCGGAGACACTTGGCACGGACGAAGAGGTGACGATCACGGTTCCCAGCGGACTGCAGCAGAAAGGCACCACCAGTCAGCTTGTGGAAAAACTGGGCAGCCCTGGCTGGGGGGGAAGCTACTTTACCTTCAGCACGGAAAACAACGAAACTATCTGGACCTTCCTGAAAAAATGTTTTGATCGGGGCAAGATCTATCAGGGACATGATGTCATGCCCTGGTCCGGCCGGGGGGGGAGTGCGTATTCGCAAATGGAAATTGCCGAAGGCCGCAGGCTGACGACACACCAGTCCGTCTTTGTCCGTTTTCCGATCAGAGATCGAGACAACGAATTTCTACTCATCTGGACCACAACACCGTGGACACTGACGAGTAATGTTGGTGCTGCCGTGAATCCGGATCTGGAATACCTTCGAATCAAAGCGAACAAAGATGATGCCGTCTATTATTTTGCGAAAGAGAATCTGAACTATCAGCGACTGTCGACGGAATTCAAAGAAGGGTTCGGACGTCCGGAATGGAAGTGGCCGAATGGTATTCCAAAGCTCAAGACATTGGCACAAATCTTTAAGGAACAAGGTGGTTTTCAGGAACTGGAAACGATTAAAGGAGGCGATCTCGTCGGGCTGGCCTACGACGGGCCGTTTGACGATCTGCCCGCACAGCAGCTGAACGGCGGGTTCCCGATTGATGAAAATAATCTTGAGGTGACCGGGGCGGACTGGCACCGGGTCATCGATGGCGGGCGAGACTCCCGTGGTAACGCACATGTTGTCGCGGGCGAAGGAACGGGCATCGTTCATATGGCGCCCGGTTGCGGTGATATTGATCACCGGATCGGGACCTCCATCGGGATGCCGATTATCGCACCACTGAAAGACGACGGGACATACAGCGACGAATTCGGCGAATTTTCTGGCCGTGAAGCAATTGCATCCGAAACAGCGGAACTGGTGTTCGGGAAACTGAAAGAGAAAGGTCTTCTGGTCGCGGTTGAAACATATCCACACATTTATCCGCATTGCTGGCGTACCGGTGATGAACTCGTGTTTCGTCTTGTTGATGAGTGGTTTATCAATATGGACTGGCGCGATGAGATCAAAGAGGTCACTCGGCAGATTCGTTGGCTGCCGGACAGTATTGACGGTCAGGATCGTGAAGTGGAATGGCTCACTAATATGAGCGACTGGATGATCTCCAAGAAACGTTTTTGGGGCCTTGCACTGCCAATATGGGTTGATGACGAGACAGGTGATTTTGAAGTCATCGGTTCGCTGGCGGAACTTAAGGAGCGAGCCGTAGAGGGGTGGGATGATTTTGATGGCCAGACGCCTCATCGTCCTTGGATCGACTGCGTCAAAATCCGTAACCCGAACTCCGGTAATCTGATGTCACGGATCGAAGACGTAGGTAACCCGTGGTTGGATGCAGGGATCGTTCCGTTTAGCACAATGCACTACAACCATGACCGTGAAGAGTGGCAAAAGTGGTATCCCGCTGATTTGGTCACGGAGTGCTTTCCCGGGCAGTTTCGCAACTGGTTCTACAGCATGTTGTCTTTGTCGACCATGATGCGTTTCGACGAAGCCGACGATGCTCTTGACAGGAGGCCTTTCAAAACACTACTGGGACATCGCCTTGTTCAGAATGAACAGGGCAAGCCCATGCATAAGTCCGACGGGACCGCAATCTGGTTCGAAGAGGCAGCTGAACAACTGGGCGTTGATACCATGCGATGGATGTATCTGATTCAGAATCCTGCTTCCGATCTGCGGTTTGGTACGCGCCATCCTGAAGATTCGGTGACTCTGCTGACTCCGGACGGTCCCATCAGTCAGACGCGTGAAGGCATTGCGACTGCCAGAGTTACCAGCGGGCCTGCCGATGAAACAAGACGCCGGATTCTGATTCCACTGTGGAATTGCTATAAATTCTTTGTTGACTATGCCGTTGTAGACAAATTTTCCCCGTCAGCTGAATTACGCCGTTCCGTTGCCGGACATTCCTCAACAGCCCGCGATGAGATCTCGGTTGGTGAGCGTCCGGAAATCGATCGCTGGATTTTGTCCAATCTGCAGTCTTTGGTTGAAGTTGCTCATCGGGATTTTCGGGAATACAACGTCGCGTCATTTTGTGAGGCCGCCGAGCGGTTCGTTGATGATCTGAGTAACTGGTACATTCGCCGCAATCGCCGAAGATTCTGGCGCTCCAGAGATGCGACCGATTCGGACAAGACCGCGGCATATGAAACGCTTTACGAAGTACTGGTCACGGTCTGTCGTCTGCTGGCACCGTGTATTCCCTTCCTGACCGAACGCATGTACCAGAATCTGGTTGCAGGAGATGAAGCCTCTCCGGACAGCAGCGTTTTGCCTGTGTCAGTCCATTTGTGTGATTACCCTGTGGTTAATCCCGTTCTGCTGGACGCAGAACTGAATCAGAGAATGGAAGTAGCTCAGCGGGTTGTCCGTCTGGGACATCATCTTCGTGAAGAGAATGCACTTCGTGTTCGACAGCCGCTGGCGGAATTACAGTTTGCTGCATCAGATTCATCAATCGCGAACGCAATTGACCAGCTAGCGGATGTGATTGCTGAAGAGCTCAATGTCAAACAAATCAGCCGTCAGCCGAATCTGGACGACAAAGTTGGCTATACGTACAAACCGAATCTCAGAACACTCGGACCAAAATACGGAAAGCTTCTGGGGGTCCTGCGCAAAAAACTCCCGACACTGGGTGACACGGTTCTTGGCCCGCTTCGGCTTGGTGAAAATTTGAAACTTGAGTTTGATGGTCATACTGTTGAACTCACTCCTGAAGATGTGCTGATCAGCACCGAACAGGCGGCGGACTGGGTCTGTGGTGACGAAGCCGGGGTCCAGGTGGCGATCAGTACGGTGCTGACGGACGACCTGATTCGTGAAGGAATGTCACGAGATTTTGTTAGGCATATTCAGCAGGCCCGCAAAGAGGCAGAACTGCATATTCAGGATCGTATTGAGATCGACTGGTACGGTGAGGACAATTTTATCAAAGCGATGATTGCCGAATGGGGAGAATATATCTGCAGAGAAACACTCGCCGACAAAATTATCCGGAGCGATACGCCGTCAGCCGGCGGGAAGTCGGTGCGAGTCGGTGAGTGCGATGTCACAGTCCGGATCCTGCGAACCATTTGACGAGTTCGGTTTGAGCCAGTTTACAACAGTTCCTGGATTGCTGTGGCCAAGTTTTGCTGCCGGTGAATTTCGTTGGCGATCTGCGTAACGGACGACGTTGTGACGTTGATTCAATGTGCAGGCGTGATTGTCCCTCAATTGAGCAACCCTGACGGATAGGCTAAACCCTTGAGTAATACGGCGATTCAATTGAACGTTTCTGAAGTGTCGGCCCGGCGTGCATACCTTGCCCGGTCACGTGACGGAATCCGGCAGCGAATGGGGACGGACCTTTCTCCTTCAGAGATATGTGAATGGTTTTCTGACCGACTGGACGATCTGTTGATCGCAATGTTACGGCACAGCCTGGATCAACAGGGGGTTTCGGAATCGGCGAGTTTTATTGTGGTCTGTGTCGGAGGCAACGGACGAAGGCGTCCGGTGCCCTGGTCCGATGTGGATCTGTTGATCGTTGTGGCAGCCGGCGCCGGTGAGGAACTCTCTGCTGCACTCAATTCATTTGTGCGCGATTGCTGGGATACGGGAATGGATCTGGGACACAGCATTCGTACACCTGTCGATGTGATTCGCTTTGCATCCGAAGATATCCAGTTTGCTACCTCACTGATCGATATGCGATTGTTATTCGGTGATCCGCAGATTTATCGTGCGCTCAAGGAAAAACTTGACCATCGTATATTCCAGGAGCGCAGCGAGCACTTCGTTGCCCGCTGTGTCGTGTCTCGCAGAGAGGAATGGATGGCGCGTGGTGATTCGGTGAACCAGCTGGAACCGGATCTCAAGAAATCGCCAGGCGGGCTGCGGGACCTTCATTTGCTGCGATGGATTTCGTATTCCCGGTATGGTGATGCCGATCCGTCTACACTTTTGCAACACGAAGTAATTCGCACACGTGAACTCGCTTCGCTGCAGATTGCCGATGAATTTCTCACCGGTCTGCGTCTGGGCCTCCATTGTCGGTCGGAAATTAAGCAGGATGTACTGACACGAGAACTGCAGCTGGAAATGGTGAAAGAAAAAGATCCGCACGGCGTTGACGTACGCGCGGCAGTTTCGGCGTTCATGCGGGAATACTTCAAGAGAACGTTTCCCGTTGCCGAGATCTCCCGTCGTATTTCTGAATCACTTCGTTCGGCGGGACTGCTGACGCGTCTGCGAACAGTACTCATGCCTGGTGCGGGGCTCAAGGGGCTGCCGGTCCACAATGGTGCGATCAATTTGACGCATGCGGGCCTTCAGACTCTCCGGAACAATCCGTCCGGTGTACTGGAAATTTTTGTCTACGGTGCTGAGCGGTGTCTTTCATTGTCACCGGACCTGCGTCTGGCAATTTCACGTCTTGTCGCGACATTTCCGGCAGAGCCATCCCGGATAAACTGCAGGCAGTTTCGAAAGATTCTGCGGTCACGGGCAGGCTTGTGCGAAATACTTCGACAAATGCACGAAACCGGTGTCCTCGAATGGCTTCTGCCACCATTTGCAGAGATCCGGTGTCTGACGCAGTTCAATCATTATCACAGCTACACCGTGGACGAGCACACACTGAAAACAATTGATGAAGTCACAGCGCTGGAGGAAGAGGACTCTCAGCTTGGGTCGGCTTATCGTAACGTTCGTCACAAGGCGACGCTGCATCTTTCTCTTTTGATGCATGACATCGGAAAAGGACGCGAGGGCGACCATTCAGTTATTGGTGAATCGCTGTGTCACGAAATGGGCACGCGACTGCAAATGGCAGAAAACAAAAAGCAGATGATGGCGTTTCTGGTGCGTCAGCACTTGTATATGCCCGATATGGCTCTGCGACGAGACTACACCGACGCCGCTCTCATTGGTGAGTTTGCGAGGATGGTTGGATCTCCGGAACGATTACGCATGCTCTATGTTTTGTGCGCCGCCGACATCAAAGCCGTGGGACCTGGCGTATGGACTGAATGGAAGGCTGAATTGCTGGCAGATTTGTACAACCGCACGATGCAGATTGTTAGCGGTCGTCCTTCGAATCATCTTGAGCGTGAGCGGATTCAGTCGATTCGTGACCACGTGCACGAAGCTGTTGTTCCTGTCGAAGCGGGCCTGTCTGTCGAATGGCCGGCGTGGGTGGATCAGCAGCTGGATGCACTCCCGGTATTTTATCTCATGACAGAGGATCCGGCGCAGATTGCTCGAGACCTGGACGTCATTCAGCATGTGGGTGACGGCGAAGTGCGGGTCAACAGTCTGTACGACGAGGAATCGGACACGGTCACCTACCGAATTTTTGCTGCACCGTGTTATGAAGACGGATTCTTTCACAAGACTGCCGGCATACTAAGCGGGCTGAGAAACAACATCCACACCGCCGTGTCCTGTGGTGCGGCAGATGGCACAATCGTGGCGAGATTCGTTGTGACGGATAACGATTTTGAAGGTAAGGTTCTGCAGAGCCGCATGGATGAAGTGGCGACTGCGGTTTCCGAGGTCCTGACAGGGAGACGGATAGTTGACAGTGTGTTTCGTCGTAACAGTCTGTTCCTGCCGGTGAACCGAGACACAGTGATGATGGCCATCGATCCACAGGTGTGTATCGACAACGACTGTTCGGATCAGTATACCGTGATTGATGTGTTTGCCATGGATACACCGGGTCTGTTGTACACTCTGTCGCGAACGTTATATCAGCATGAGCTGTCCGTTCGGCTGGCACGGATTGCTACAAGTATCGATCAGGTTGTTGATGTTTTTCACGTCACGGATCGTGAAGGCAACAAAGTATGGGATTCCGGTCGACTGGAGTTAATCGTCACGGATCTGCTGGACGGAATTCGGGCACTTCGGGAGAGCGACGAATCACATTGAAGATCTCAGTCATCATTCCGGCGATTGATGAAGTTCAGGTCATAGGTGCTGCGGTTGACAGCGCTGTGTGTGCCGGTGCGGATGAGGTAATCCTGGCTGATGGTGGAAGTCAGGATGGCACTCCTGCCGTCGCGGAAAGCCATGGAGCCAGCGTTATGTCGGCTGAGCAGGGACGGGCTCATCAGCAGAACGCAGGTGCACAGTCTGCCGCGGGCGATGTGTTGCTGTTCCTGCACGCTGACTGTTGCCTGCCGAAATCCGGTTTGTCTGAAATCCGTGGACGTCTGAGTAAAGAAAAATCCTGTGTTGGAGGCTACTTTCGGCAGCACATTGATGGTTCACCTCTTGTCTACCGCTGGATTGAAACAGGGAACCTGCTGCGAGCCGGCATGCTCAAATGGGCATATGGTGATCAGGCGATCTTTGTGCGAACGGACATCTTTCGTGACATTGGCGGATTTCCGGAAATTCCTCTGATGGAAGATCTTTACATGATGAAAAAACTGAAACAGCGGGGAAATCTGATATGTATCGATTCGCCATTGCTGGTGTCGGCACGTCGCTGGGAAAACCGCGGTGTTCTGCGACAAACACTTCGCAACTGGTTGTTACTGGCGGCTGCCCACCTGGGAGTCTCACCGTCCGTATTGTCGCGATTTTATCCTCGAACGACATCATCTAAATGCTGCGGAGCAGCACTTTTGACCATCGCGCCGCTGTTGAGCGGTTCTGCGATCTGACACTGCAGTTCAGATGCATATGAGGATCGGAGGACACGTTCAACGATCTCGTTGGCAGACGTCGGGGAATGAGCAAACACAGCGACAGTGGGTCCCCAGGACGACTGCAACATCGGAAGGTCTTCGAAGTCCGGAGTCTGCGACAGGCGGCGAATGATACTGCTGGAGTAAACGCCTCCCTGTTGTGTTGCAAAGAAGCCTCCGGCGTTTTGACCATACTCTTTCAGAGCATTTCGGAATCCTTCAAATTCGTGAGTTTGAGCGGCCGGTACGATAGACTCTCGAATCAGACACACCTGCTTTTTCACCAGATGTTCGGGCATAGGTCGTTCTTCCCGAAATACTAATTCTTCCCTGTCACCGGAGAGTCCTGCTGATCCGGTTGGCGCAATCAGGACGACGTGCCATTTCTTCGGTAGTTCGCACCTGTGCAGAAGGCGATCGGATTGATCGCCGGGTTGACCGTCATCAACGATAAATCCGCCGTGGTCGAAGCCGAACGTTCCGACGGCCGACCGTCGCATACGATTCAGATCGCCAGCCAGACCCATTGAACTGGCTGGCCGTGGACGTCCACCAGCGACCAGGCCAAGACTTGCAAGAGCGAGTGTGAGTTGTGTACCGGCTCCCAGACCACGGTGCAGTGGTATTTCGTCGCGTACAGAAACGCACAGGCCACGGATACCGAGATACTGACAGAGTTCCGGAAGAAATGTTTCAATCCGTTGGCGGACTTCTGCTGACGCGGCAGTACACGATGAAACCTTTGTCTGACTGGCGGAGATGACCCAGCGCGGAGTACGCAGCATCACACCAATCCCGCCAAAGCGATTCGCCGATGACGGGCCGCCGCAAATCAGACCAAAATGCAGGCGGGCGCCGGTGACAACTTCCACCGAGTTCATAGTGTTTGCTTATACGACTGTTCGATGTAGTTCTGCAGCATGTCAAACGCATCAGTCTCGGCGACTCCACCGGTTTTTTCAACGGCGGACTTCAAAACGGTCATCTGCGCAGTGACATCGGTGTGTGGAAGCAAATGAACGCGAGTTGCCAAAATTGCTGCTTCAAGCACGGCGTGACGGGCACGATTGAAACCAAAAAAAGGTCGCTGTTCACCACAAGCCACAACTTCAGCATTCATCACTGTGCGTTCGTGACTCAGGTCCTGGTCGGTGATGCGAAATTCAAACCAGCGACAGCAATCAAACAGAACCCGACCGTCAATGTGGCTGGCCGGACGGGTTGGTGGAAGTTCTTTCAGTTGTCCGATGGCTGCTTTCGACAACAGGTCAATGGAATCGACGACGTGAAACACCCCGCACGCGGTTTCATTCAGGTTGTGAAAAGTAGTAGATGTCTGGAACGGGCGCAACACGAGATGTCCAAAGTCCCCCTGAACGATCGGGCCCATAGGCGCGACATTAAGGTTTCCTGCGGAGTCCAGACTGGTCACAACACCTTCGACGATCATGTACTGAGTCTAACGAGGGAGCGTCTCAGACCAAGCGAGCAGATGCTTCCCGATGCGCCGTGACTTTGCTGGTTATTCCTGAACCTGACACAATCTGAGCAGGTTTACTGAAATAAGAAGTCCTCAGAGCACGGTCTTTGCGAAGCAGGATAACGGTTGCGTTTCGGTCAGGAAGGTTGAATTCTCAGTAACCGTCCTGATTTGTACGGACAGGCTGGTTGCTGACTACTGCACGATTCCAACATAGAAGCTGAAGATTCGTTCGTCATCGAATACTTCTTTAGCCACAGGGAATCCGAAATCGAACGCGAGGGGGACCTGTCCCATGGCCGGGATCATGATCCGCAAACCCATACCCACGGTTGCTCGGAAGCTGCGGAATGACACCTGGTTGTCAACTGTTCCAAAATCGCTGAAGCCGACGACCTGAACCATGTCATCCGCAGTGACGGGTAACCGATATTCCACTGTGGAAAGCGTCTGAAACGTACCGCCAATACCCACAACGCCGTCCTGTGGCGTCACTCCCCGAAAGGCAAATCCACGAAACGACTGAAAACCACCGGCATAATATCGCTCGAATATTGGTGTGTCGGCGGTCGTGAATCCCATCGTTGTGGACAGGGTCAGTACCTGACGACCGCTGTCATCAGGTCTCCGGAAGAGTGTAAAGTATCGTCGCGCCTCACCGTCAAACCGGGAAAACGTGAAGTCTCCTGCTGCCTGTTCAAACGCAACTTCCATAAAGTGTCCGTCACCCGGCATAATGCTGGCATCACGGGTGTCATTCGTTGCAGACAGACGAATCGTGGACAGAAAATTACTGCCCACAGCGTCGGTCAGAATGGCTGGCGTGGGGATGCGTGGGTTTTTGACGGTGACTTCTTCCAGTCGCAACGTGGCATTCACAGACGCCTCCGGAGACAGTTGCTGACCAAGTCCGATTCGCCCGCCCAGTCGATCTTCCTGCCAGTCGTTGAAGAAACGATTGTAATAGAAACCGCTCAGGCTCAGTGCGTAGTCTGTTTGCATGAAATACTGGTCGACCCAGTTGACGGCGTATCGGCTGACGATGTCACCGGGAGCTGCTTCTGCGCGGAACCGTTGTCCACCACCGCGAAAAGCGCGTCCGTTGACAACATCGGACAAATTCCGTGGTGGAGCAAACAGGTCGAAGTTATTTTCTTCCCAGATAAATGATCCGACGAGTCCGTTGTCGCTGTTGACACCCGCTCCAAACATGATGCGTCCGGTGCGTCCTTCGGTTCCCATCGCATTGATATCGACGTATCCCGGAGGTTGTGCCTGGGATTCGCCGTAGAACGGGCTGCCTTCCAGTACCGTATTGCCCCGACCGGGTCCCTGAGCTCGAATCACCACCGGTTCGGTCGGACGTGTGATGTCCTGGGGCAGCAGCGGGCCCCAGGGCCTGTGGAAAATCTCGGGGTTGACGGGTTGCCAGGAAATGAATGATGCCGGTATCTGCTGATTGTCCTGGTGTGACATCCCGGGCAGATCTTGTTCTGAAGTTTGAACAGCCGGCTCAACGTTTAGGCGACGGCCTTGTGACTGATATGTTGCCGGTGACCGTTGTTTGGGCGGCGCAAACTCACTGTGGTGACCGTTTTTTTCCAGTCGGGGAAGGCGATCAAGTTTTGATGTGAATTCCTCAAGCCATGAGGAGTGAGGTCCGGCGCCCGGCACCGGCTGCTGCCCTCGATATGTTCCGTCAGCTGCAGTAAACATCTCAGTTTCCGGATCGATCCGGACGACATCCAGCTGGACGCCGTTGAAGACCTGGCTGCTGTTGGCTCGACTCTGACCTCGGCGAATCAGTCGTGGGTCAGCCAGATCACCAGGACGTATCTGGAGGTTGTTCAGCAGTACCGTTTGCTTTGTGTAGGGGTTATCGCCCGAAAATTCCGCATTAATGTTGCGCACGTAACGCGGGCGGTCTTCGTCAAACCGGAACACCAGATCAACCTCTCCGGATTTTTCCGTAAATAAGGGTACCGGGACGATGCTGGCGTAATAGTGACCCAGATTCCAGTACGGCGCTAACATCTCACGGACATCCTTCGTCAGACGTCCTGAGTTGAAAAAGTCACCTTCCCGGATCCTCGCATTCTTTCGAAGAGTCTCTCCGGAGAACAGATGGTTGTCTTCAAATTTAATTTGGCCGACTTTGTAACGTGGTCCTTCCGTGACCGAGTACACGGCGCGTACGGAACTGCCATCTTTGGAAAACAACGCTTCAGCTTTTACCTGTGCGTCGAAGTATCCAAGTTTTTGGCAGTAAGCCTTTAATGCCTCTTCATCCTGTTTCAGTGTTTCCGGACGATAGATCCCCTTGATCATTCCCAGAATAGCTGACTTTGTAACAAGATTCTTTTTAAGTGACCCCTTGCCCATCTGAACGGCGCCCGTGATGTCGCGTCTGATGACTCGAACGACCGGGCCTTCTTCAATTTCGATGACTACGTCGCGGTCATCCGGGTGACCGCCTTTTCTGAGTTTCACACGAACGTGGTAGTAGCCTTTTTCCCTGTACTCCTGTTCGATTCGGCTTACTGCCTGTTCGTTGGCTCTGGGATCAAACGGGCTTCCTTTTGCCAGTCCGGTCCAGGAAGTCAGATGCTTGGTTTTGATCTTTTTATTTCCCTCGAACCGGACACTGCGAACGATTGCACGTTCACGTACTTTAAAAATCAGCACCGCACCGTTTTTTGTGTTTTCGTAGCGAGACTGTACATGAGAAAACAGGCGTGTCTGTCTCAGGGTACGTTCGTCTTCCAGAATCATTCGGCCAGTGAGTTGTCGGCCAGGCTGAGTTTTGAGTTTCTGCAGGATCCAGTCTTCCTGGATGGTTTCGTTACCTTCGATGCGTATCTCAACGATGGATTTTGGCAC
Source organism: Fuerstiella sp. (assembly GCA_022447225.1). Taxonomy (NCBI): domain Bacteria; kingdom Pseudomonadati; phylum Planctomycetota; class Planctomycetia; order Planctomycetales; family Planctomycetaceae; genus Fuerstiella; species Fuerstiella sp. The sequence continues at coordinate 158,204 of JAKVAZ010000011.1, forward strand.
CTGATCGGCGGTCAGCATGTTGCCAAAAAGTGCGAACCACAACACGGTTCCGATGTTCGCCAGGGCACGAATTGCCGTCCGTCGGGAATCGAATCGAATCTGTGTCATGGTGCGTGCAACACCGCCAGTGACCTCATTGAAGTAAGGGATGGCGGATGAAAGAAAAGAGAGACAGAGAGAGGTTCGAAGGGGAATGTCAGTCTTGAGAGAGGGTGTCACACAGTGAGTGACCTGCGCAACCGACGTAGCAATAGCTCAATGTGGAAAATGCCACAATACGAGATCGCTGGCAGCCCGAGCCACTTAAGGTTGAAAGATTGACGATTCACTCCTTTCGGCCGAAATGGCAGTTTCCAATCTTTTCCGAAGACTGTTCATGAGCTCAGGAAAACGAAGATTGACTCATTGACGTAAGGGCATGGTCGACAGTTCGTTAGCCTGTTCCCGAAAAGGTGATCTCCGATGTTGGGTCCACTATCTGCATTACGAACAACGAAATACGCACCGAGTTAAGGCCTGTTGTCACGGGTTCGGCGCACCCCACCGGCTCGAAGCTACTCTCTGTTCCCTGTAAGTCAAAATCGTTAAATCTTCAGAGTGTTATTGATCGGTAAAGTTATGAGGGGCAAGGAGTTATGTGTGGTGAGGTGCAGGCTCTGTTATGGATGCGTCTGATTGCCTCGCAGAGAGGAATGTCTACGTTCAGGCAGCGTCGGACGGGTGCATAAATACATCTCTTGACGGGTAGGGAATGGTGAACCGACGTTCGTCAAATCCGAGCTTAATTCGTTCTGTCAGGTCAAATTTGACATCCCAATAGTCGGTGCTGAGTACCCAGGGCCGGACCACGAAATTCACGCTGCTGTCTGCAAGTTCGGCAACTGCTACGACAGGATTTGGATGAGTCAGGACACGTGAATCGGATTCCACCAATTCTTCCAGGAAACTACGAACCTGCTTTAAGTCATCGCTGTAACCACAACTAACGCTCAGATCGATGCGACGTTTGTTTTCGGCTGAGTAATTGCTGATTGCTCCTCCCGTAATATTTGCATTGGGAACCACAACGCGAACGTTATCGGGTGTCAGGAGAATCGTGCTGAACATCTGGATCTGCACCACTGTGCCACTGGTTGTTCCCAGATCAATATAGTCTCCGACTTTGAAAGGTTTGAAAACCACCAGCATGACTCCTGAGGCAATGTTGCCCAAAGACCCCTGCATGGCCATCCCCACTGCGAAACCGGCAGCTGCAAGGATTGCACTGAGTGATGTCGTGTCGACTCCAAGGCAGCCGAGAGCCGCGATACAGACTGCTACCAGCAGCAGCAGATAGACTACATTCCGCAGGAATCCCAGCAGAGTCTCGTCCACTTGTGCCCGACGAGCGGCCCGGACAATCAATCCGGTTGTAAATTTTGCCACCCACCGTCCAATAACAAAAACAGTGATTGCTGAAACGAGGTCGATGCCATACGTGGTCAGTACGTTGACTGCGTCAGGCGACGTCAGCGCCGCTTTTGGATCTTTAAACAGCAGGTCAAGTAAATACGGCGATTCAACTTCGTCGGCCATCAGAAACAGGTTAATGATCCGCATCGTGTTCTCCGTAACATTGAGCAGACAGTGGTGCCGTACCGGATTATGGCGATTCAGACAAAATCAGGAAATGTGAACTCATGTCAAAGCGATCACCCGTTTTTCATATTTTGCAGCGCAATTCGGGCATTTCTTTGGATGGCAGCGAATCCGGTCCTTTCCAGTGGTGTTCCCTGGAATTGTTCTTGAAACTCGTCTTCAGTCAGCTCCAGTATCGACTGCGGTGTCACGGAATGCAGGTCCGATCGGGGATGAAAAGCCGGATCGCTGTCCCCGGGGGCGAAGCGATTCCAGGGACAGACTTCCTGACAGATATCGCAGCCAAACAGCCAGTTTCCGAAATCAGCTGATAAATCCGGCGGAATCTCGTCTGAACGATTTTCGATGGTGTGGTAGCTGATGCAGCGGTTGGAATCCAGTAAATAGGGTTGAGGAAAAGCGTCGGTGGGGCATGCGTCAATACATCGAGTGCAGGTCCCGCAGTAATCACCCGCATAGGGTTTGTCGTATGCCAGTTGGGCTGTCGTCAGAATGGCGCCCAGGAAGAACCAGCTGCCGATCCCGCGACTGATCAGCATTGTATTTTTTCCGAACCAGCCGATGCCGGCAAGACGGGCGAAATCACGTTCAAGCAGGGGCGCCGTGTCGACTACAATGCGTGACCGAGAATTGGGTACCGCCGTCTGCAGGTGTCCGCTCAGTTCTCTGAGACGTTCGCGAAGGACGCTGTGATAGTCGTGTCCGCTCCACGCGTATCGTGCAATTCGTGCAGTGTCCGGCTGCGGGTCTTTGTTGTGATAATTCATCGCTCCCATTATGACGCTGCGAGTGTTCGGTAGAACGCCGTCAGGATGTTCATAGGCATCGCGGCGACGATGGATCCATTTCATGTCCGCAGCGAACCCGTGGTTGAGCCATTCAAGAAACGGATGAAATCCCGGGGGGGTCACGGCTGCGGCAATTCCAATGTGGTGGAAGCCCAGTTCGTGCCCTCGCTGTTTCAGCATATTCGCAGTGTTTGGCTTGTCCGGCTTAGCAGTCATTTGAGAAAAGACCGGAAAGTCTTGATTCACTAAAATATGGGTCTCTGATGCACAGATCCTGGATTTTCAGTTGGCGACCACACGGCAGGCTTCTGCAACGTCAATGGTTCCCTCATAGATTGCTCGGCCGGTGATCACACCAATTAGGTTGGGTGCGCGATCAGAAATCTGTTTAAGATGTCGAATATCATCCATGGTTGTAACCCCGCCTGAGGCAATGACAGGTAGTCCCATGTCGGCGAGTTTTTCCAGATCGCTGAATGTTGCCTGGTCGATACCCTGCATCATGCCATCGTTGGCGATATTAGTATAGATGACAGCCGAGACCGGGACGTCTGTGAATTTCTGTGCCAGTTCCATGATGGACACCTGTGAAACTTCCAGCCAGCCGTCTGTTGCGATCATTGAATCTTTAGCATCCAGTCCCAGTGCCAGTTTGTTGGGATACCGTCGGCAAACCTCTGCAAACCATTCGGGTTCGCGGAGGGCCCGCGTACCGATAATGACGCGAGCGAGTCCTAATTGATCGATTGCCTGTCGAATACTGTCTTCGGTGCGAATACCGCCCCCCATCTGACAGGGTAAACCGGTCGCTTCAGTGATCTGTCGAACCACGTCGTGATTGACCGGATGACCGGCTTTTGCTCCGTCCAGATCAACCAGATGCAGCCACTCCGAACCTGCGGACTTCCAGCGAAGAGCCATATCGACGGGATCATCGCCGAAAACTGTTTCGTCGCTGTAATTACCCTGACGCAGGCGGACGCATTTGCCGCCACGGATATCGATGGCAGGATAGATCTGCATTGTCAATTTTCTGTGTGATACGCCGCGGCAGACGTCGTAAGAGGTTCCGGCTGAACAAAATTGGAGAGCAGACGGATTCCGGTTGACTGGCTTTTCTCTGGATGAAACTGTGCCGCGGCGATGTTGCCGCGACCCACCATCGATACGAAATCGCAGCCATATTCGGTCGTGGTTACTATCCAGGAGTTATCCGCGGGAACAACGTGGTAGCTGTGAACAAAATAGAACCATGGATTTTTTGGACAGCCGGTGAGTAGCGGGGTTTCCTGAACCGTCCGAAGCTGATTCCAGCCCATGTGCGGAATTTTGTAGTCGGTCGATAAATTGAAACGGCGCACTTCACCCGGAATAATACCGAGTCCCTCGTACTCTCCATCTTCGAACGACACATCGAACATTAACTGCAGACCAAGGCAGATTCCAAGAAAGTGGCGATTTGCTGCGACATGATCCTGAATGACGGTGACCAGATCTTTGGTCCGCAATGCAGCGATAGCGTCTCGAAATGCTCCGACGCCAGGAAGAATTAATCTGTCGGCCTGGCTGATCCGCACAGCGCTGCTCTCAATCTTCGCTGAAACGCCAATTCTTTCAATCGCCTTCTGAACACTGCGGAGATTTCCCATGCCATAATCGATAATGGTGATCGGAGATGTCATGCTGATGTGTTTTCCGCGAGATCTTGATTACAGGTCGAATTCGAAATAATTTTCGGCATCTTTTCTGACTTCGCGACGAGTGAATTCTTCCGGAATGGAAAGGGGTAATCCGAATTCGTTTTCGATGGTGATTTGGTGTTCTGCAACAATCGCGCCAGCAAGTGTTGGATTGTAGAGTAAGCGAAATTCACCATCGTTGCCGACAACGGCGGAGGACGCGCCTCCGTCAAGTGCTGGTCCGTCTCTCTGTTGAATTGGAATGAACCGAATCCGACAGCCATCGAGTGGCTTACCTTTGATCGTTACTTTTCCTGTGACCTCCACCACGGAGGCCTGTGGTCTACTGAGCACGTAGTCCAACAGTAAAAAAGCGAACATCACTGCTGCCACCAGAATGGTGCCATTCTTCAGAATGTACCGGATCAGACTGGCCTGCATTTCTGCCGCCCGACGTTCTTCACGGCTTAATATCGGGACATCCGTGTCTGTTCGTTTCTTTTCGTAACTCCGAGTGATTGCCTCGGCGGCGGTGCCGGCAGTTTCGACACCGTCCAGCAGCGGATTGACCCTTTTGACCGTTTGACTGGAACGCCGTAATTCTTTCTTAGCGAGTTTTTTGTGATGTTCCTTCATCAACTCTGCTACTGAAGGTTTGATTTTGCTGTCTGCCTGAACTGATTCAGTTCGGTCTGATGCCGAATTACTGTTCAGGGTGCTCATCGGGTTGAATTCACCCGTCGAACCTGTTGACGTGTCTTCAGTGGTCGCGATACGTGTGATTTCCAGCGGCATATCGACCAGGTCGTCTTCGGTCAGCAGGGGCTTGGCGTGTTGGGACACGTCCGGAATTGTAAATTCGAACCTGCACTTTGGGCATTTACCTGGCCGACCGGCTTTTTCGACCTTGATTTTCATCACGGAACTGCATTCCGGACATTCATACCGAATTGTCATCTGCAGTCTCCGGCATGTGGCACAGAATCAGGATCGAGGACATGAATTGAGCCGAGGAAAACAACAAAATCGCCTGTCTTGTCTGAACAGGACGCAGCAATATCATCGGTGCGACGACAGGATTCCATTAACGTGGCATCGTCTCCGATAGTGAAACGCAATGCCAACAAAAATCGCCAGAGTCGCTATTATGACGACTCTGGCGATTTCATTCCGATGCACACACCAGTTCGGGTGCAACCAGCACCAGTTATCCAGCTACGAGCGCGGTTCTACCAAGACGTCCTTAGAAGTTGCCGGTTGGGATTCCGGCGTTCATACTACCTAATTGACGCCAGACCAGCGTACTGACTGAATCGCTGACCATGCGAGCCGACCCATCTGCAAGTCCTACCTGGACGCCATTTTCATGAGGTCCTCCCGCTGCTTCAAAGTGTTCCTGTTTGTTGGGAGGTCGGTATGCGCTAAACAATGTTGCCGGGCCACCCCAGCACCAGCCGTCCGAAGCATACTGTTCGAAGGTGCGTGTGAATCCGAACTGGTCATCAATGTTGAGTCCGATGCCGTCGAATCGCTCTGCTTCGGCGATAATCATTGTTTGACTCGAGCCGTCCTTGCAATGCTTGAGTGAGTTAGAAGTGTTCACTCCGAAGAACCCTCTCAAATCCGAGCGTTGATAGATCGGAATAGAATTCAGACCCAGTGCTTCGAGGTCTGCGAACTGTTGCGCATTCAGGTTGTATGTAGACCTGCGCGGGTTGATGTCCGGATTCGAATTTGGATTAAGGGGATTCAGAACGACTGGATTTTGATCCTGCCAGAACAGCAGGCCGGAACCGGCACAGCCTGCGTAGTCATTCCCGCCGCTGCCGACGGTTTCCAAATTCGATAGTGGCGATTGCCAATCGAGGCGGATGCCATCACCAGTCATGGAGGTGCGTCGCGAGGGACAGTAAAACTGTTCGATGTCCCATCTTGCCGGCGGGTTGCCCGCCTCTGTCCACGGAATCAGATTATAATTGATTTCCGCATTACCCCAGACGTTGAGGTCAAACCGCCACAGATTATAGAGGTTCGCCATATCCAGGTAGGGCAGAGTGTGCAGCATCCAGCTGGTACCGTGGAAGTTTGCACCTTGAAAATTCAATGTGGCTTCATCGGGGTCGACTATATTGACCACCACTCCACTAATGACGACCTGTTCGGGAGCTGCCGCGCTAATTTGTCCTGGTGGAAACAGCATGAAGGAATCGTGGTATTCATGCAACGCGAGTACAGTTTGCTTAAGGTTGTACAGACACTGTGTTTTTCTGGCTGCGGCACGGGCATTTTGAACTGCCGGCAGAAGTAACGAGATCAGAATCAGAATAATGAACAAGACGACAAGTAACTCAATCAGTGTGAATCCATGCGATCGTCGACGGCATTTTCGCATAATGAGTTTCCTTAGAATCGTAAACAGAGGCATGTCAACCGACGGTAACCCCAACTTTTCACCAATGGAAGTAATGTGGTTTACCAATCGACATATGATACATTGATCAGTTTATTATTATTATTGTCGAAATTTCAGGATCAAGGCACCTTGAATTCAACAAAATTCTTTCGACAAGGCAAAAAGACCGCTGGTCCGTTGGATCGGTTTATCTGATGGGCACGACTGATATTCAGCGTTTGACTGAATCAGACAGATTGGTTGACAGCTGCACTCAGGGCATAAAAGAAATTCGAATTGTGGCTGTAGGTCTCCGGAATTCCCGAAGAATGCATTGCCGACCCACAGAATTTTGACTTGTTAAATTCGTGTATTTTGAATGATTGACCGGCTTCGGCGGACGGGATGCTGAGCCACCGTGAAATTTGCGAATTGTTGTCGTTGCGTTCACGAGATCACTGAATTTCTGTGAGTGATACGTGGATTTGGCGATAACGATTCTTGTTTATACAGAACATCCGGCCATCGTGTTGTTTTGATTTCATGGAATTTGACTGTTGAATGATCTGCAATGGTCGATTGTTCGGACTGCGGTTGTGTACCTCGCGGTGTTAGCCAGTGTTTTCTGAAACTCACAATTTCCTTCATCCGGCAACGTTTTAAAGTCCTTGAGTACCGATTCACTACAGAAAGTTTGTTTTCGTGAGTACCCGCTGGATCTCCGACCGGTTGCACAGCATCGATGCCTCCGGAATTCGTAAGGTATTTGATCTTGCGGCATCGATGACCGATCCAATTAACCTGAGCATCGGACAGCCTCATTACGATACGCCTCAGGAAATCAAGGACGCGCTGTGTCAGGCAGTTGAAGATGGGAAGAATGCCTACAGTCAGACCCAGGGCATCGGTCCACTGCTCCAACAGCTGCAAACGTATGTCGATGCTGAATATGGGCACAGCAATCGGCAAGCCTTTGTCACTTCCGGGACCAGTGGAGCTTTGATGTTGGCTCTTTGTGCACTGGTGAATCCCGGAGACGAAGTCATTGTCTTTGATCCGTGGTTTGTGATGTATAAACATCTGACCACACTGGCGGGAGGTCGTGTGGTTCAGGTGACGACGTATCCGGATTTCCGAATACAGATCGATTCTGTCAAAGCAGCCATCACAGACCGGACCAGAGTGATTCTGTTCAACAGCCCGGCCAATCCGACCGGAGCGGTCACTTCTGCGGAAGAATCACGTGCACTGGCGGAACTGGCGGCTGAGAATGATATCGCATTGATCAGTGATGAAATCTACAGAGTCTTCTGCTACGACCACGAGTTTCACAGTCCGGCGGAATGGAATCCGGAAACAATCGTGATCGATGGATTCAGTAAGTCGCATTCGATGACCGGACATCGCCTTGGATATGTCCATGGTCCTGACTACGTCATTCAGCAAATGATGAAACTTCAGCAGTTTACGTTTGTCTGTGCACCGCACCCGGTGCAGTGGGCGGGAGTCACTGCGTGGGACGTGGATGTGTCAGATCGCGCCGAGGAGTACCGATTAAAACGTGATCTGATCGTGGCAGAACTGCAGGATGATTTTGAAGTGCATGGTGGTCAGGGAGCTTTCTATCTGTTTTTGAAAACGCCCTGGGGAACCGGTACTGAATTTGTGGCCGAAGCAATCCGTAATAATCTGCTGATCATTCCCGGAAATGTTTTCAGTGACCAGGACACACACTTCAGGATTTCGTATGCCGCCGAGGATGAAGTCCTGAAACAGGGAGCAGCCGTACTGCGAATGCTGGCTGCACGCAACTGATTCAGGCAGCCTGCCGCTGTCGGATCGGTTTCACCAGTCGGTAAACAATCGTATTTCCCTGTTTGCCGGTTACTTCGATGAAATTCATCTTCCGAAAACACCAGGCGGCCTTTTGAGCCAGCCAGCGCGGCATATTGCCCAACTCTGCCAGATCGATCGTCGTGAACCGGGCGTCGACTGACAGGTTGAGTTTTTGCCAGAGCTGTGCAGGAGTGCGGACGGATATCGTCTGTTCAATGCTGACCAGTGTGCGATCCTGAACGCTGTACTTTCGACGCCAGGTCTTTCGTTTGGCGGGCACGCGAATTTCCTGCTGCTCGGTGAGCAGTATGTCCAGCTGCAGATTCGGATGAGGAAACGCGTTTGTAAAATGAACCAGTTCCAGAAAGATGTACGGTAGTGTTTGATGACTGGGACTGTAGCGTGAACTGACGACTTTACCGTTTCGTCGCTGTTTCTTCAGCAGTTTCTTTTTCCACGCCAGCGGTTTGACGACTGTGACTCTGTTTCGCTTTGTGAGCTTTGGAATCTTGTCGCGGATGGCTGCCAGAGACGCGCATTGAATTTCGATCAGTTGGCCGTTGTCGTCAATAGCATCAATACGATAATTGTCCAGGTCCACTTCGTGGCGGGACGGATCGCGTACGTAGCATTCTTTGAGCTGCTGGTGAAGAGAAGTGGCCATCGAAGCATCCGTGCTTCCGGCTGGAGCGGGTGAATTGAGTATTCTGATATCAGATCTGAGTGACAACGCCAAGACGGGTTATGAGCAGAAATCCAAGATGCTCCGGCTGCAGTTTTCCTTTGATGGTTTGATTTCAACGGCGCAGACTGCAACGAAAACAACAATGCTGAGAAACAGGAGGAAGATACTCAGAACGCCGGGAACGGCCAACCCGCTGACAAATCCCATAACGGTGAAAGTCCGTCCGAAGCAGGTGTGAGTCGCCAAGTGTAACCTGTCCTGGGTGAAAGAACGGCAGTGGTGATGCACCGGCACCTTTGTTGCGTGTGAAACCTGAGTGGCTTATCTCTATTTGCTTCCCCTCGGTTTGTCCATTGTTTTCCGGACGACGGGAGTCGGGGTGACCGTGGCGGGAGAGTGTGGTTGAGCTTTGGCTGGTCGTGTTTTCGGACGAGAATTCGCTGTCAGTGAATGGTCTTTGCCGTCTGTTTGGTTGTTGTTCTTGTTGTTATCGGTGGGTGAACTGGATTCCCTGTGGGAAGATTGACTCACCACCAGGTTGATAGTCCAGATTGCAGCAACTGCCATGAGGCCTATCGCACCAGCATCAACGGCTTGACGGACTGCGTAGTTGTCGAACAATCCACAAAAGGTCACGATCACCAGTGATACGAGAACCAGTGTGATGCGATTTTCCCAGGATGTTCGTCTCAACACGAACCCCATGAGTATCAATGCTCCACTGACGATCGTGGTCACAAAGGGGCGATTCCACCAGGTGGTCTGCAGGATTGTTTTGCTGCCCTGGGTGCGAAAGACGGCTGCATTTCCCTGATGAGCAAATTCACTTGAGGTGCTTTCGTCGCCGATCCAGTCTCCCAGTGAATTGGCGACGTTCAGGGCCTGTGACGATTTCGGTGGGTGCAGAATCGACCATGATGGGGTGTGGATTGCCGTCCAGTGTTCCGGTTCACCGGAAACAACCACGTCGTTTGGTGTCCAGATGCCGATTCGCGTTTCCTGGACAACAGTGCTTTTCGAATCGTGGCCGATGCGAGGAGTCCGCAGCAACTGTATACCACCCTGCCCTTCGTAAGGAATTCGGGTCGCGTCGACAATCGGACAACGGAACCGGAACGATAAGAGGAAAGCCCGGTCAGAGGCTTCCTTTCTGGAAATATTGATGTAGTAGGGCTGCCAGCCTTCTGTGGCATCTGTGTCCTCGGCGGGTTCAAGCGTGGTACGGCGATTGTTTAGTAACGGGGCCTGTAATTCACTGTCTGTCGGCACTTCGATTTTTAGTCGCTGTCGTTCGGTGGTGGTGATTTGGTAGCGGCAGCGGTAACTGGCCAGCGGCTGTTTTTCTGTCACGATTTCAATGGCAGCTTTGGACACGACGGTGCCAACGACGTTTTGAACCGGTCGAGACCCGGCTTTGGGAAACCAGTGAACGCTGAATTGCTGCGTGGCGCCCAGAGCGGCTTTGGCCACGCTCCGGGAATTGTTATTGTCCTCCACTGGCAGCAGGAATTCGTGCGGACTGATCCGTATGGTTTGGTTCTGTTCAGGAACAGTGACGTGAAGTTCATTGATGCCGACAATCGGGCAGTTGAGTTCGAAGGAACGTGCTTCCGGTGTGGTCACGACGGAAGCCAGAAGCTCAAGGGTGACCGTTCGCAGTCCCGTTCCCTGCAGCAGCAGATCGTATTCGCCTTCGTTTGATCCTTTGAGAATTGTCTTGTCATCGCTATCGGACGTGATCCTGCTGACAGCCGCGTTTCCGAACGTTAGCGGGAGTCTGGCCCAACCATCTTGTTTGAGGATCGTGATGTCGAATTTAACAGAGATCTTCGCGATATCTTCTTCGATGGCAGCCGTGTAGACGGCTTTCGTGACCACGGCGTCCGGAGACACATCGGCTCTCTGTTTCTTCGAGCGAGTGCTCCGCAGTTCGAAATAGTCGTCATAAGGTACGACAGCCGCAGGGGGCTCGTTATTGAACACGTTGTTTAATGCACCGAATGGTACATAGATCAGACGATTCCATAATTCTGCACCGGGCGTTCCATCTGGGGCCTCCCGGGGCTGTGCGGGAACTGCTGTGGTGGCCCCGTCTGACTCGAGCTCGGAACGCTCATTCGGTGTGTTTTCCTGTGCAGAGGCGGATGTCATCATCAGAACGATAAGCGTTGCTGACGGAAGCCATGGCTGCCGAATTGGATTCATCTTCATGGTCCTGGTTGCAGTTTCGTCGCGTAATGCTGATTGTGGGTGTATGATGAGTTTTCTGAATGGTTGGCGTGTAGTGCAGTTTTTGGGGAATTCTGCAGAATTTACATATTCTGAGAACGAAATATCAGTCAGTGCTGTGTTTCGGCAGGTCTGTTTGTTCCGGTAACGGCGACGAATTCTTCTGGTGGTTGACGCTGCTGTCCGAATGGGGCTTTGGGTCGGAACGACACTCCTGATTCAGAAACATTTTTCCGGTGACAGGACGCTGATTAGAGTGACTAAGTTCCCCTCAGATTCTGAGCAGACTGTTCAATCGAATGCTGTTGCCGAGATGGCGCAGCAGCTGACAGATTTGTTTCGGGAACTACGATCGGTCGCTGTTGCCTGGTCCGGCGGGGTTGACAGTGCTGTTGTTGCCAAAGCGGCTGCACTTGCTCTACAGGAACAAGCGGTGGCTGTGACTGCAGTGAGTCCTTCTCTGGCCGAGGTGGAACGGCGTGGTGCGGCGCAGGAAGCCCGGACAATTGGTATTCGGCAAATCGAAATCTGTACCCAGGAATTCGGGCGTGACGAATATCGTCGCAATGCCGGCGACCGGTGTTTTTTCTGCAGGGATACTCTGTATTCGCTGATGGCTGAAAGGCTGCAGAGTCTGGGAGTGGAAGTTCTGGTCAACGGTGCCAATATGGATGATCTGGGAGATTATCGGCCTGGAATGGAGGCAGCAAAACAGCACCGTGTCCGAAGTCCGTTGATTGAACTTGGGATTGACAAAACAGGTGTCCGTCAGCTTGCTCGCTACTGGAATCTGAGCGTGGCAGACAAGCCCGCATCTCCTTGTCTTAGCAGCCGGATTGCATATGGAGTTGAAGTGACAGAGGAACGTGTTCGTCGTATCGAGCTGGCGGAAGCCTGTGTACGCAGACTGACCGGGATTCGGGAATTTCGTGTTCGGTGTGAGAGTGGAGACCTTGCACGTATCGAAGTTCCTGTGACGCAACTAATCAGACTGGTGGAGGACCAAGTCCGGAGTAAGCTCGTTTCGGAACTGACTGCACTGGGCTTCAGTAACGTCACTCTGGACCTTCAGGGGTTTCGCAGTGGTAGTTTGAATGCCGCGCTTGTGCAGTTAGCTGAACCGTGATTCAAATGATTTCAACAAATTCTCTTTGATGCTGTCGACTAAACTTCCGGTCCGATTGTGGTAAGTCGCAGGACCCGTTTGAGTTCAAAAATAGAGTGATCCTCTCGAATACGACAGCGGACGGCACCGGTTGATCGTCACAGAAGGCTTACCACATTTTTCAGGCCAGCAGAGCAGGATTGATCTCGTGGACCAGGTACGTAACTGACCTTGGTCCCTGGTGCGCAGTTGCCGTTAAAACGAAAGTTGACCGGTATGTTCTGAAATGTTTGTTTGGACTTTTTTTCTCTGTGAGTCTGAACGTGACGCGAACCTTAAGAACCACTTTAGTGTTGTCCATTTGTTAATGGCTCTAAATTCCGGTGATGAGATTTTTTCCATGCATCAGGACAATTTGATCTGTACGACAGTCCATCAACCGGCAGATCCTGCCGGATGTATCAGTGTCAAATCAGGATGTCTCGACACCTTTCCGGAGTTTGTCCTATAAGAACGATATCGCGATATTCCAACACGCAGTCACCGTGCTGAAATGTCGAGTCAGGGTTTTCAGCATAGTTGATCGGGCCGTGCTTTTTTGAATGACGGGTCTGATTCTGTCTGTTCGAACTTTCATTATGGATGCTGACGATGTTCGTTCGTGCATACTGTCTGTTATCTGTGTGTGTGCTGCTCGCAACTGGTTGCCGGACTTCCTCCCTGGGGGTGTTGCCATGGACCGATGATTCCTCACTTCCGCAGATGACCAAAGGACAACTCAATCAGTTCGGCGACGGAGTCGCATCCGATCGTGATGCGGTCGACGATGTCACTCAAACGGCGTCCGGAAAGTCAGATGTTTCCTCAGGTCCGGCAGACGATATTTCGACCGAGCGAAGAACAGGTCGCATTGAAGCACGGTTGCGCCGCGGACAGGAAGCAATTGCTCAGGCCGGTGGTAGTCGTGAAGCTTCGGCCATGCTGTCCGAAGCGACTTCTTCCTTCCGTGATGTACTCAGGATCGATCCCAATAACGCAGATGCCTTTCATGGGCTTGCCGTTGTGTCGGATCTGAATGAAGACTGGGACCTGGCGGACATAAACTACAAACGAGCCCTGGCGATGCGGCCTGATGATGTTCGACTGTTGAACGATCAGGGATATTCGTATTTACTTCAGAATCGTTTTCATGAGGCCTCACGGTATCTGAATCGTGTGCTGGAGATCTCACCAAACCACGAAAAGGCACATGTTAACCTGGCGATTCTTGATATTCGTCGCGGTAACCGAGACGCAGCACTCGTCTGCCTGGAGCGAGTTTATGCCCCTGCAAAGGCCAGGGATTCGCTGGTTGCTTTAATCGAACAGCATCGGCCCTTAATGTCGGCCACGATCCATGCCCGTCCCCCGGTTCTCTCACATAACTCCAACTCGTTGAGTCTCCAGGGACCCGGATCACACAATTCGACCCAATTGCTTCACGGTCGTTACATCAGTGGACCTTCGGATGTCAGCCGGACACAACTACAGCCCGTTGGTAAAATGGGTCTGATTCAGACTCAGTCCTCAGTTCGGAATATAGGAGCAGAAGAGGTAAACACGACTCCAAATCGGGTTTTTCAGGCGGCGATACAGCAGACGGTTGAGCAGACAGCCAAACAGGATTTCCGGTCACCGCTGGATTCGGCACGTTCTATCGGGGTTCGGTTTAAACTTCCCCCGGGACACCAAAATATGAGACCTCCACTGCCTGCTTCTGCGAATGTCTATAACGGGAATTCTGTATCCTCCGGCGGTCTGATTCCTCAGCCGGATCGGGAACACAGGATTGGAACCGTGTCCACCATGTCGGACACTGATTATCAAAACGTTGTTTACGGGCAGTCATCGCAGTATCAGGCACTTCAACAACAGCAACCTGTCTTGCAGCAGCCGACCGTTTTGTCCCGTGACAATCAGCAGCCAGGCTCCGGGCCTTACACCGCTGCAGCTAAAGCCGGAATCAGCGGCTCTCAATCACAGATGCATGTACCGATGTCGGGACAGTCCTCACGTGGTTCGTCAGACGTGGGGTCGCATTTGTCTCTCAAGAGGCCGTACAACAGTTCTGGTCCATTGCCTGCGGGTTCATACGGGGACGTCACATCAACGGGGATCAATCGGGGCGTCTCCGCACCGGGAATGACAAATATGCCTTCAGGAATCAATGGCTATCCTGAGGGATCAACGCAGCCCGGTGCATTAAATTCAAAAGGATCACATCAGGGTACGGCAAATCCATCTGTCAGGACGAATGTGATCGCCACTACCGGAAACCAACCTCCGTTCAATGGTGGTCGGGCTCCGGCCGGCTATCAAAACCAGCCCTCGGGGGCATCCGGGATACAGCCCGCAGCAGCTCATGCTGCCTCTCTGACGCCACCCTACTTCAGTCCTTCTCCGGTGCCGGGTGCCGAGTACCGGGAACCGGGTTCTTTCGCGACGCCACTGGATGAGTATCGTGCGGCTCGTCAGCAACTGGATAATGAATATCACCAGACGCTGCAGACACTCCGTGAGTCACGGGGGGGACGTTCCTTTCAATAAGAGAGACCGGTACGCCACCTGACGGACGTGAATCGGCATTGTTTCATAAATTCGATGACGTTACTTGAGGTGCCTTTAGGGAGTGGCCGACCACTATGTGGTTCGTACTTCACTCAGGCCGTTTAGAATACAGGGCCTCCTCTCGTTACGCTGTTTCCACCGAACAGTCTCGAACCACAAAGCGTCCGAAGTCCGCGGATGATCCCGACCGGAAGCTCGTACGGCTGACCGGAGGGCTAAACAGATTGAGTCCGTAGGGAATTACGTAAGTATCACCCCATCCGTAAGGCGTTGTCTGGTCAACGGCTTGACCGGGGTTCCCCTCAGTTCGAGGCATGCAGCCACAGATCATGATTGTGAGGATGAGTTACTTGAAAATTTGGCATTGGTGGCACTTCGTCCGCCTTCCGGTCCGATGATCGTTGATACAGCGAATTCACCTCCACCCAGCAGACTGGCCGGATGGGCGTTCGTTGTGACCAGCGTTGGCACTGAAAGGAGGCTGACTGTCCCGTTTGTCTCCAACCATCTGATAAAGGACTGGATCTGTGCCTCTCCTGAGGTCTTGTCTTCCTGTTCAGGAGCACAAGACTTTTTCTTTTGCTATCCTGTCTGCTGAAACTTTTGATGGTCCGATGTATCGATCCGGTGTTACTTACCGGATTGGACACCACAGTAATCAGGCAGGTCTTATGAAGATTGTTCGATATCTACAACAGGACGGCACGGTGGTGCTGGGACAGCAGCACGATGATGGATCGGTCACTCGTCTTGAGGGTGATCTTTACGGGGAATTGAAAGACACCGGACAGAGTGTTTCCGGCAAGCTTCAGGCACCCGTCCACCCGGTCGACATCCTGTGTATCGGGTTGAACTATCGCCGGCACGCTGAAGAAGGCAAGTCTCCAATTCCGGAATATCCGGTACTGTTCATGAAGAACAGCTCAGCTGTGCAGAATCCTGAAGATCCGATTGTGCTGCCTCGGCGATTGAAGAGTGAGCGGGTCGACTACGAATGCGAGCTTGCTGTGGTCATCGGAAAAACATGTCACAATGTTTCCAAAGCAGATGCTCTTGAACATGTACTGGGATATACCTGCGCGAATGACGTCAGTGCTCGTGACTGGCAGAAGGAATACGGTGGAGGTCAGTGGTGTCGCGGCAAAACGTTTGCCACGTTTTGCCCGCTGGGACCGTGTCTTGTGACAGCCGACGAAATCCCCGATCCTAACACGCTCAGCATCCGGACGATCCTGAATGGTGAGGTAATGCAGGACTGGAATACGGACGACATGATCTTTGATATTCCCACGCTTATCGAATTTCTGAGTGGCAGCACTGTTTTGTCACCAGGGACCGTTATTCTGACGGGTACTCCACATGGAGTGGGAATGGCTCGCAATCCGCCGGTACTGCTTAAGGATGGTGATTCTGTCACGATTGAAATTGAAAAGATCGGTCGGTTGACGAATCCTGTCGTGGAGGAGCGCGTCTAGAGATCTTGTCTCTTGTCGGTCCGTTCAATGCTGTTGAGGACTTCGCCACCGTTGTTTCCGGTTCGTGTCATGCTTTGAGGGGCAGGTGACGGCATGACTGATACCAGTCGATGCTTTTGCATTAACCGGTGGAATACGTCGATTCCCCGAACGGGAGCCTTTCATCGGTGTTGCGGCCAGAGGGCTTACAGTGATAACACAAGTCCAGGAGGTCGAACATGCTGTCAGTGATTGTGCCCGTCCTCAATGAGGAACACAGCCTCGACCAGCTGTGGGAAGAAATTCGTGCTGCCGCCGGTGAAGCTGTCGACAGCTTCGAAGTTATTTTTATTGACGACGGTTCCACTGACAGGTCCTGGAGTGTTATCACCCGTCTTGCTGCATCTGATCAAAGGATTTCGGGCATTCGCCTCCGGCGGAATTTTGGAAAAGCGGCTGCTTTGACGGCCGGAATGCGTGCTGCTGAGGGTGATTTAATTCTGATGATGGATGCTGATTTGCAGGACGATCCTGCCGAAATGTCTGCGTTTCTCGAAAAATTGAATGACGGATTTGACGTTGTCAATGGCTGGAAACAGCGTCGTCTGGATCCTTGGCACAAAGTTTATCCCAGTCGTGTGTTCAACTGGATGGTGAGTCGTCTGACCGGGCTGCAGCTTCACGACCACAATTGTGGTCTAAAGATGTTTCGGGAAGACGTAGCAGCTGAACTCAAGATCTACGGAGAACTCCACCGATTTATTCCGGTTTTGGCATTTGCACGTGGATTTCGAGTTGCAGAATTACCGGTGCATCATCGAGCTCGGCAGCACGGTTACTCCAAATATGGCGTGCGACGTTTTCTACGCGGTTTGCTGGATCTGCTCACGGTGACGTTTCTGATCAGCTTTGGCCGTCGTCCTCAGCATGCCCTGGGAGCGGTTGGTATCTTTTTTTTCGGAATCGGAGCCCTGGGACTGACGTGGCTGGGCGCCCTGTGGTTTTTGATGAATGTTGCGGGTTTTCTGCCGGTTGAGACGATAGGCAGTCGGCCACTTCTTGCGTACAGCGTTGCCGCTACTCTGTTGGGGGGACAGGCATTGTCGCTTGGATTCCTGGCCGAACTCATTGTGGCTTACAACGGCAGTAGTCACGATTCTTACAGTGTGGCAGAGCGATGCCGTGCAGGTCATGGTGAGAATAGCGACGCGGTTGACGATTCGGGGACAACCAACAACGGTGAATTGTCGAGTTAGTTTCAGTTCGTCACCAGCGATCCAAATTGTCACTGTGTCACTTTGTAAAGGCGAATCGGTGTCCAGTATTTGGGTGCTTCCGACAGGTCGGAGGACATCAGATCTTCTGAGCCAGGCCAGTCAGAAATATTGTCTTGATCCTGTTTCTGCATCCTGTCCCACAGTCTGTGGGCGAGGTCAATCGGGCTGCTGAGCACACCACACTCTTCCAGTGTTTTCAGACGCGCCGGAGTCACATATTCGGTGTATCCGTAGTTGCCATACCTGCGGTAGCGCAGGATCTCCGCCCAGTTTACATAGACATGTGTTATTCCTCTTTCCCGAAATACCTGACGTACTTCAGCTGCGGACAGCATTCTTCGTTCTCTCGACCAGTAACGGTCGTCCGATTTATCGGCTGTCCACAGTTCGAAGAGTGATTCATCAAACACCGTATTGTAAAATACGGGGATCTGAAGATCGAAGACTTCAGCTTCCCCGATCATCAGGATGCGTTCCTCGGGGGACAATTGTGAGTTCAGCAGTTGAATGTCCGGACGAATTGGTAGCTGGCGTGCCGCTGGAAGGTCCAGTAGTCCAACCTGCCGGCCCGGCAGTCCGGTTCGCCAGATTTGCAGGTTGAACAGACTACAGCCGGTTAAACAAAGTATCAGCAAACCCCGCCAGGACATGTTTGAAAACATTGTCCATGAAGCACCGGCCAGAACTGCTATGACCGGAATTACGGGAATCCAGAACCGATCGATTCGGTGAGTCAGTGCCCACCACGTGACCAGCATCCAAACCACCATCAACCACATCCATCGCGACGGTTGATGTTTCTGCAGTGTCAGAATCGTTGGAACCGCAAGGCCGAATAAAAGTGCACTGGTCCAGTCGTTTAACGCTACAACGCTCCACAGGTAACCCGGGATGTTTGCCGGCAGGTGTTCGGAGGCAGAGTGAGCGTTTTTCCACTTTACATCCATCCGGGGTGACCAGTCTTCGGATCCAAACACACTGTACAACAGTGGATAGACGGGATTTCCCGTGTTCACTGCATTGCGAATCAGCCAGGGGCCTGCGGTCAGCACGACCCCGGTGCAGAACAGTAATACTGTTGGCAAGAACAGACGCTGCTGTCTTCGCGCTGACCAGAAAAGTATCAGACCCACCGGAATCACCACGGAAACGATTCCTGGATACTTAGCAGCCATGGCGCTTCCAGCCAGAAGACCGGTGATCAGGGTCATTCTCCGCCGTACTGACGGGGCGGATTCGGAACACGTGATCAGTCCACACATTACCGTCAACATCATAAAACAGGTAGCGGCCCCCTCTGCATATGCGACGACCGAGATACGCAGCGTCCAGGGGACGGAAATGTAGACAATTGCAGCGACCAGGCCCGCAGTAACACCAAACCATCGCTGTCCGGTGGCAAAAACACAAATCGTCGTCAACAGCTGAAAACCTGCCAGGACGACTTTTGCAGAAATTGCGCCATCGTCCCAGTTGCCGGTCAGAACCATGGCGTCCAGAGTCAGCATTTCACTGAGAAAGGGAAAGTTCGTGTAAACGTTATGTTCCAGGAACGTCATGCATCCGTTCTGAAACCATTCTTTAGGACCCTGCAGATGGTATTCACGCGAATCAAACTCCCATGGCGGAGTAAAACTGTTTAACAGTACCAGGATCAGGAATGGCAGAGTCACCAGCCCCGCAGCGCCCCAAGCCCATCTGGGAGCAGGTTCGAATGTGGGGCGTACCGATGCTTCCTGTCTAAGATTTGTTCCCTGCATGCGTCGTCGTATTGAACCGACCGCAAGTAAGAAAATGGAAACAACAGCAGGAACCATCAGAGTACCTGATGACAACCATCCCTGAGTACCAATGAGCAGGGTCCACAGACTTTGAGCTGAGAGGCCCACTCCGGCCTGAATGACAAATTTCTCAGAACGTGTCAATGAAGCGGAACTCAGCAGCGTACGAGTGACCGCCATTCCGGTAGCCATCGCGGCAAGGAATACGATAATCGCAATCCGAAAAAATTGCAGGCGTTGAGTGATCAGATGCCACCCGGAATCGACACCCCTGGCTGAGACATGGCTGACGTCAAAGGGGTTGAGCAGAGACGGCACAACGACAATAGCGCCGTTTCCGATTTCGTTCCAAATATCGCTGCGTGAGATCGCGTTGTTTTCCAGATCCTGAGTAAAGAAAACAAACAAAAATCCAATGACCCAGATTGAACAGATCAGCTGACGGATTGGGCTGCGGGATTCGACGGACACCACGATGACTCTCTATGTTTACACTCATTGCAACCGGACGGAAACAGTGTCACAGGATGGACCACAGACGATTTTGCTGCAAGTGTGCGCTGTATGCGACAAACGCTTTCACGTGTGGTGGCGGTTTTACTTCTATCCCGGTGTGGTACGTTTGGTTTGGACCAGATTACGGAAAAATGTTTTCCGGTTCTGTTTTGTGTGTTTTCACATTTACGGCGCCTTTGTCAGTTTGTGTCATTCGTGTCAGCGGCAATGTAGATGAAGATCTGTCGGATAGTTTATCCTCACTGGACGGTCCTATGCTTCATTGCAAGACGGTCAACAGAAAACGGCTTCCGAGGTATGCTCGGAAGCCGTTTGCATTCTGAGTTTTTCAACGAGACCGCGGACATAAATCCGGTCGATCCCGCAGTCAGGCCGAATTAGCGAGACAGTCCGAACAGGTCGGCCAGCCCACTGCTATTTTTTACTCTGTAAGAAATGTTGCGAAGACGTGAAGGATAGTACGCCTGTGGTTCTTCCGGTGGAGCCGGTGCCGGGACGGCTTCAGCTTCAGCTTCAGCAGGCGTGCTGTGCTCTGCCGGAGCTGAACCAGCACCGCAGGAGTCGCAGCATCCACTGTCACCACATTCATTGTCACAACATCCGTCCACGATTTCGTATCCGCACTCTTCCAGAGCTTCTTCAGCCTGACGTCGCACACCACGGTCGCAGTCGCCGAGTGCACATGTCAGAGCAGAAATTACTTCCGGGCAGCAGCAGCAATGGTTATCACGAAGCTGGTCGCCGATTTCGTCGGCAGCCTTTTCACGCACTTTTTCATCTGTGTCGTTTAATCCGTAGATGAATGCCTTCATGATTTCCGGGTGGCAGGCGCAGTCATATATATCACCCAGGTCGTGCAGCGCACTACGTCGGTCTTTGGCGTAGCAGGCAGTCATTGACGCATGGATCAGTTTGGCGATATCGCAGCAGTCATCTTGGCTGCAGCAACCTTCGCCACAGCAGTCAGCGGGTGCACTGCATTCAGCGGGTGCACTGCATTCAGCGGGTGCACTGCATTCAGCGGGAGCACAGCATTCAGCGGGAGCACTGCATTCAGCGGGAGCACTGCATTCAGCGGGTGCACAGCAGTCAGCGGGTGCACAGCAGTCAGCGGGTGCACAGCAGTCAGCGGGTGCACAGTTACTATCGCAGCATGGTGGCTTAATGTCCGAACACTTACGCTGATAAGTGTATACATTACTGCTGCATGGGCGAGAAATCGTCGGTTTGCAGCATTCCGGCTGGCAGTCTTCCGCACAGCCACAGCCTTTGTCGCAACCACTGAGTCCGAACAGACCGGCATCAACGGATGCGGTCAGCCCGAACAGTGCGATTGCAGCACTGAACATCCTGATCCAATTCATTGTGTGTCTCCTTTCATGGGACATCGTTCCGTCGACCTTCCGTTGCAGTCGTTTCCGATTCATCGTGAGACCATCTGAGAAGTCAGCTGGTCATTCCCTCGACCTGCTACGAAATTCAGACCTGTGATGGGTCGCATTGATACTCAGATGAGGAAGAATCGGAACCACGTGAAACAGCCGAGGTAAACTTTTCTGTTTCAGGTACGTCAACCCGCTCCGGGTGACGTGCAGTTGCAATTCGAGGGACTGGACGAAATATCGTCCCGCTCTATTCGCCGCTTGAACATCTCAACTCGTTTGTCCGGCGATTACTCGTCCCCGCTTTGAGTTGTTTTGTGCCAATCCGGTAGTTTGGTCAGATTGTTGGCAATCTTCCGGCGACAGATCCCCTACAGACGTTGTCATCCGGTCAAATGGGGTAGTCTGTGGCTGAGTTTCTTACGGAATACGATTGTCAATACTGTAGCGAACGAATCGCGCGGATTCCCACAGCAACCGGTTTAAGGTGTTTGACAGAATACAATACGTCGGGGGGACGATTGATGGTTTTACGAAGCAGATCCGAATCGAAAAGTTTTATTCATTTCGTTGATCTGGGCTGTATGTAACGCCTATGTTTGCTTTGCAGGGAGTATCAGGGGGGAGAGCTTACCCGGGGAGCAAGCATGGCAATCTCGCTGTTTCTGCGTCAGATCACATGTGTAAGTTAATACTCCCGGACCAACGGTCTGTGTTTTCTTTCGATCCGCTAAAACGCGAGCTGATCCCCGTCCGGATTCAGGAGCGGTAGCGACTCAATCACCGGAACCGATGCTGAAGACTCTTAAAATGAGGCCTTCGAAAAGATTCCGCAGCCTTGCGGCATATCGGGTTGAGTTCGGATGTGCCATTTCGCAAAACACAGAAGGGTGATACCCGTCAGAATACTGCCGAGCAATACCCTACTTTCTTTTGCGACGGCTCTTCAGGCAGTCCAGCCCCATCCAGATAACTGCTGCACCGGCTATGATAAAGATGATGTCCGGCACCATCTGCTGACCGAACGGGAATCCCAGAGCCATGTCGGCAATTGATGCAAAAATCATGCAGCCCGCAACAGCTAACGAAGCATAAATCAAATTCTGTGTCACGAGGAAATCTCCAGTTCACATACCGGCCGGCCACCAAAACAGAATAGCTGTCGCATCCTGGCTGCCGACAGTCGAATTGGTCGGTCACATATCAATACCTGACCAGACTGGTCAATCCTGTTCGGAGGACACCACGATCCTGTAGAGCTGCTCAGTCACGAACGTTGCGATGATTTTTAATGCCATCCAGCCAGGTCAGGTATAAGGACGAACATTAGTGGTCAACGCACAGAAAATTTAGGTGCCAGCTGTTTGTGAGGGGATGACAATACACGATCGGTGTGTATGAAGGTGTTCGACGACTATCGGAAGTATAGTGAACTCAATCCAGTCGATGCCAGTGGGAATCGAGGGTTCGGGGCCGCGACGAACGGATGTTGACAGATGGCACGTCAGGCGACATCACGATTTGTCTGTCGGAGGGGGAGTCTGACGCGAAACAGGCTGCCCTGTCCATCTCCGGGACTCAACGGCTCAATCGTTCCCTGATGATCTTCAATAATTCGATGAGTAATACACATGCCCAGTCCGGTTCCCGTTCCGGTCGGCTTTGTCGAATAAAACGGTTCGAACAGTTGAGCCATCGTTTCCTCTGACATCCCACAGCCATCGTCCTCGATTTCAATCACAACCCAGTCGCACTGTTCAACCAGTCGGATATCAACCCGTCCGCCAGGTTTAGTTGCCTGCAGAGCGTTGAAGATCAGATTCAGCAGCACCTGTTTGATCTGTGCTGCGTTCATCATCACTAAAAGCGGTTTCGTTCGTTCGAAGGTGATTTCTCGATCACGATAGGTGGGCATCGGGCGTACCATCGCCAGCACTGTTTGCACAACGCCGGTAATATTGTCGACGCGGGCAGTAGGTTGATCTCCTCGTGAAAAATCCAGAATACGGGCTGTTATGTCTCCGCACCGCGCGGACTCATTGCGAATCATGCTGAGTCGTTGCAGGATCTCGTCCCGATCGGGATCCGTTTCCGGCAGGCTTTCATGTAATCTGTAATCCAGAGTGTCCGCCGCCACCCGAATGATCGACAGAGGATTGTTGATTTCATGAGCGACGCCGGCGGCCAGAAAGCCAAGGCCCGCCAATCGTTCTGAGCGGAGCAGTTGCTGACTACGTTCCCGAACTTTGCGATTCAGGTCGCGTTCTGCATCCTGAAACCGATCCGCCATCAGGTTGACATTGGTTCGCAGCAAAGAAAATTCGTCCTTCCAGCGTGACACGGGTGGGATCCTGAAATTTGGATCTCCTTCCGCGATCCGGGATGCTCCACTGGTAATTTCCTGGAGTGGATTAGAGACCCACCGAAATCCACAATACCACATAACGATAATTGAGATCATGGTTCCGGCAGCGATGGCACCCAGGGCAATCAGCAGTCGCCTCGACAATTTTTTCTCTTTTTCCAGAGACCGGGTGAGGTACTTTGGATCCTGATATGCAGGCAAATTTCGCACCTTACCGTGGAGTGTGTCTACAACAGTCCTTACCTGCTTACGGAATTGATGAAGTTGACCGGCCTGTACTTCTTTACCAGCGTTTGTAACGTCTGTCAGCCCGCGCCCCATATGATACAGTCGCAGAAGGTGTCCTCCGATTTTGTTCAGGTGTTTGAGGAAGATGGGCCGTTGTCTGATCAGCATACGGGATTCGTCAGTCGGTCTGAGCTTCATGTCTTCGACGCGGACTCGAAACCTGTCCAGTGCATTCCGACTGTTCTGCACAGCCTTGTCAAACCGCAACTGCAGGCTGAAGACACCATCCGGATCGGGTGAGTCGATCTGGATATTTGCACTGGAGTCGATTTCAAAAAAAGATCGGACCAATTCATTTCGGTCCGGGCCTTTTTCAAGGACGTATTCCAGTTCGTCGATTTTCTGCTGATGCCAGATCAGACCAATGGCGCCAACACTTGCCAGAGCAATCGACAGCGATAACGCCAAAGAAAACCCTGTAATCAGTCGCCGATGGATATTCCTCAGAAAAAACACGTTGACCTCCATGCCTCACGCGCGGGCCAGTCTGGCACTGGCTGCAGGTCATATACAATTCGGACCGGTTCGACCAGCCCCAAATTTCCGGCAGCCGGTCACCGTCGTTCGAATCCAGCCGGTCGGACAGAGTCGTTCTTGGCTCCGTCGCTTCCACGAACAATACCGCGAACTCCCAGCAATTCGGGGTGTCGAGCGATCTTGTCACTGAAGACCTGCAGGTCTGAGATGACCGGTTTCAGATTCTGCAGCAGCAGATCGAGTGAATTCGCCGTGCGATCCAGGTTCTGATACATAGACGGATCTGTCAGAAGTTTGTTTAAACTTCCGTTTTTTACGTTCATCGAACGCGAAACAGCGGCAAGATCTGACGTCATTTTCTGCACATTGTGTATCGATGAGGCAAGATCGGATACCAGTTGATCGCTTTGACGAGCGAGCGGTTCAACCGTGTTGTTGACTGTTGCAACAGCTGAATCCATACGTTTGATGACGGTTTGAACAGAATACAGTGTTGATTGTGTCTCATGGAGGATCTGTGGCAGTGCCTGCATCGTTCTTTTGAGTTGTCTTCGGTAGTTCGGGTCGTTCAGCAGCGAGCCCGCTGCCGTCAGGGTTTCTTCAGCAGCACTCATTGTTCGTGTGAACTGATGAAGTGCCAGGGTGGTCTGCTCCACCGGGTTGACCCCGTCAGGACCGGCCGACTCCAGCATCCGATTCAGGTTTTCGGCAAGGCGGCTCCACTGTTCACCAGTGTGTTCAAACGAGGAAAGTGTCGCAGAGACTCGCTGTTCGAGCCCGGCAATCACGGCAGTTGCATCCGGCGGACTTTTCCCTGAGATTTGATCTCCTGCTCGCACGGACCGGTTGCCGGACCCGGGTTCGATATCAATGACCGCGTCGCCCAGTAGAGAACGAGTGACCGTTGCTGTGGAATCGGTCGGGAACGAATATCCGGAATCAATTTTTGTGTTCAGGTGCACTCCGTTTCCGTCCGGCATTAGTTCGATTATCTGTACCCGGCCGATCGTTACGCCGCGAAACAGAACCGGAGTTTGAGGAAGGACTCCGGAAGCCGACGGCAATATGATTCCGACATTCATGCCCGGTTTGAACGATTGTCCAATGTCACCAAAACGAAATACCATAATGACGATGACCGCTACGGCCACAATGACCATCAGTCCTACATGAAATTCTCGCCGGGAATCATTCATCTTTCATGATATCCTGCTCTGTGTCAGGCCGCGGCAGATTCGTGGCTGACCGGTGTTCCTGCGGACTGTTCCAGTGCACTGCCGTGAACAAATTCAGAGATGTTTGGATCTGTGGTTCGAAACAATTCCTCTACTGATCCCTCAAACAGAATTTGTGATTCGGCAGTTTGTAGACGGTGGCACGGGGCCAGCATAATCACACGATCGGCGACTCGCTCAACGGTTCTCATATCGTGAGTGACCACGACGCTGCTCATGCTGTGATGTTCCCTGACCGAATCAATCAGGTCATCAATACGTCGGCTGGTCAGTGGATCCAGTCCGGTTGTTGGTTCGTCATAGAACATGACCTGCGGATCAAGTGCCAGTGCACGGGCCAGACCAACACGCTTCTGCATTCCACCTGATAATTCAGCCGGCCGTTTTTTTGTTACGTCACGGTTCAATCCCACGTCATCAAGACGTTGGAGAACTGTATCCTGAATTTCGTCGTCAGTCAGGGATGTGTTTTCACGTAACCCGAATGCCACGTTTTCGAAGATGTTTAGACTGTCGAACAGTGCGGCGCCCTGGAAAAGATAGCCGAACTGCAGTCGCGTTGCCTGTCGGTCTCTCGACGAAAGGTGGTTAACGTCACGTTCGAACCAGAGCACTCTGCCGGAATTCGATGTAAGCAGCTGCATCATGACTTTCATTGTCACGCTTTTACCACAGCCACTTTCGCCGATGATGGCCAGTGATTCTCCACGATGAACCGAGATGCACAGATTGCGCAATACTTCTTGGGATTCGAACCAACAGGAAACGTTTTCCAGGCGAATGGCAGGCAGAGGTGCTTTGTTGTTCACAGAGACACCGCCTGAGGCCAGATTAAATAGTAGGAGGTATTCAGCAGAACGGTGAGAAGGAAATCCAGTCCCAGAATGGCGATAAAAGACAGTACAAACGATTCCGTAGCTGCGCGGCCGACACCTTCCGCTCCTGATCCACAGTGAAAACCGCGGTGGCATGCAATGATCGCAATACTGCAGCCAAAAAAAATGCTTTTGACCAGTCCGGCCATGATGTCCCAGGCTGTTACGAAGTCAATTGCATAAGACCAGTACTGATAGCTGTTGACTCCCAGCATCCGGGTGCTGAATGCCCAGCCCGAGAACATTCCGATGGCGTCACCAAAAGCTGCCAGCAGAGGGATCAGTAGGACACAGGCTATGAATCGGGGAACAACCAGATACCGCAGTGGATCTGCTCCCAACGCTGAGATGGCGCTGATTTGCTCGGTGACACGCATTGTACCCAGTTCTGCCGCCATTGCGGAACCGACCCGACCGGCCAGCATGGTAGCAGCCAGGACCGGTCCCAGCTCAGACACGAGCGTCATCGTGATGATCGCGCCCAGTCTGGATTCCATGTGCAGTAATTTGAACTGGGTGTACGCCTGGACGGCCAGTACCATTCCAATGAATGATCCGGTTACCAGGACGACGGGAACGCTGCGAACCCCAATTTCATACAAAACGGGGAACAGGATCTGGCGTCTCGGCAGACTGCCAAAGAGACGTCTCAATATCGACACCGAGAAAATCGCAAGTGCGCCAGTTTCCTGGAGGAGACTGGTGACAATGCGTCCGATGCCTGAACTGAGTTGAACGGCGGCAGCCTGCATTGGAGCCATCCGTGGCCTGGCGACTGAAAAATCTTACCTTGGTAAAACGCCTTCCGGGATTCACTGGGCTGCGACAGCCGTGACCCTGAGGAATTTTATACGAATTCTGTGAATCAGATCGAGATCAATCATAAGTTCGGATGCTGGAGCCGTTTCAGCTGTTTTGCTGTTGACTCGTTTTGTCACACGGCATCCAGCGATCACGATTGAACCTGGGTCGAATCCGGCGTATTCTGCAGGCTGTTGTCAGTGAAGATTTTGCGGCCAGCCTCGATTGAAACATGTTCACTCCGCATACAGTTGTGCTTTGTGTATACCAGGAATCAACGCTATGAAATTGTATACCATTACTTTTTGTACATTACTGCTGGCTGCCCCGGTTTTAGCTGATGATCCGACTGATGCGGACAAGGCACTAATGGAAGCCGTTCAGGGGGCTGGTGGGCAGGCTATGCAACTGGCAAAGAACGATGCCCGTCTGACCATCGCCTTTCACCTGTCCGACAAGGAAATTAATGATGAAACGCTCGATGTGTTCAAAGACGCAGGTAATGTTTACTCCATTAATCTGCGAGGAACTAAAATCACAGATGCAGGTATTCAAAAACTGTCAGGTTTGAAGGGGCTGACGAGACTCCATCTCGAAAAAACCGAAATTACCGATGACGGACTGGCTCATGTCGCCGGACTGGAGAATCTGGAATACCTTAATGTTTACGGTACCAAAATTACGGATGCCGGATTGGAACACGTTAAAGGACTTACCAATCTCAAAAAACTGTTTGTGTGGCAAACCGGTGTCACCATGGAAGGTGAAGAGCCATTGAAGGAGGCTCTGCAGGGGCTGCAGATCATTCCGGACTTCAAGAAAGAAAAAGAACGTGCACTGATCTCCTCTCGCCGCGCCTACGAAGACGCCGCCAGAGAGGTTACGGACCTGGCTGAGAAGATGCAGGAAACTCTGGCCGATTCCACAGCAGCGGCGACGGCAGCGGAGGAGGCTTCTTCGGCTCTGAAAGCGGCCGAGGAAGATGTTGCAAAGGCAAATGAGTTGAGTGCAAACGCAGAATCTACTGTTTTACAGACCAACACTGCTGTGGAAAAACTCAACGACGACACATCTGCTTCAGAAGAGCTCAAAACGGCTGCACAGGAATCAGCTGCGGCTGCCGCGAAATCTGCGGCGGCAGCCAGGGAATTGGCCGAGAAACTGGGGGCTGTTGTCGCAGAAAAGAAGACTGCGAGCGAAGCGGCATCGAAAGCCTCTGCTGAGGCCAAGACTGCTGCAGATGAGTCGAAGAAGAAGTTTGACGAAACTGTTCAGAAGTCTGTGGATCTGAAGAAGAAGTTTGATGAACTGAGCGCTGCGGAGTGAGTGCATCGGTGCTGCCACCGGGAATCATGGATGTGCAACGTCTCAAGTTAACCAGTTAACTTCACTTCGTCAGCCCGCAGTGACGAAGGAGTGCGTCGACAGTGGGTTCACGTCCGCGGAACTCCCTAAAGATGTCCATGGGGTGACGACTGCCCCCCTGTGCCAGAACTGTGTCACGGAATCGTCTGCCGGTTTCCGCGACGGCAGTTTCGTCGTCCAGCCCGGCATCCTCAAAGGCTCCGAATGCGTCAGCACTGAGCACTTCAGCCCACTTGTAGCTGTAGTATCCGGCTGAATATCCACCGGAAAAAATATGCTGGAACGAACAAAGGAATCGATTCTCCGGCAATACCGGCATTGATGACGTTGCCTCCGAGATCTTTTGAAATACATCAAATGCAGTTTCACTGCCGTCCGGATCAAATGAGGAATGAAGTTCAATGTCTGTCATGCCAAACAGTAGCTGACGCAGCATCGCGGTGGCGGCACGGTAAGTCCGTGCCGCACAGATTCTTTCAAAGAGTTCTTCCGGCAGCGTCTCACCTGATTCATGATGTACAGCCATACCCAGCAACGTTGGTCGATGATAACACCAGTTTTCCATGAACTGACTGGGTAATTCCACGGCATCCCACTCCACTCCACTGATTCCTGCTGCGTCACGGTCATCAATCACAGTCAACATGTGCTGAAGGCCGTGCCCGAATTCATGGAACAGCGTTTCGACTTCTCGAAAGGTCATGAGTGACGGCACGTTGCCTACCGGCGGTGTGCCGTTACAGATCAGATGGGCGATTGGAAGCCGCGCTTGTGACGGAGTTACCGATCGTGTGATGCAGTCATTCATCCATGCTCCGCCTCGCTTGTTTTCAGGACGCGAGTAGGGATCCAGATAGAACGCAGCGATGTATTCACTCTTTTCATTCCTGATTTCATAGTAGCGGACGTCATCGTGCCACCGCGGCGCTTTTTTGTCTGTTCTGACGACGGAGATTCCGAACAGTCGTTCGCATAAATCAAAGAGTCCGCTGAGCACTCGATCCAGTGAAAAATATGGTCGCAGTTCTTCGTCGGTGAAAGCAAAGCGTTCTTCACGCAGGCGTTCGGCCCAAAAAGGCAGGTCCCAGTGCGCCAGTGGACCTTCATGGCCGTGACCGTTTGCGTATCTTGTTATTTCGTCCAGTTCCTGCTGCCCTTTTTCGAGTGACTTTGTCAGGAGCTGTTGGAACATGGCATCAACACGATCGACTGTTCCGGCCATCTTTCGTGACAGACTGAGCTCTGCGTAGTTGTTGAATCCCAGAAGTTTCGCCTGGAGATTCCTCAGCTTCAGGATCTCGGCGATTAACGGTTCATTATTTAATTCTCCGTCTGACGCCCGGCTGATCCAGGCACGATAGACGATCTCGCGGAGGTCCCGGTTGCGGCAGTGTTCCATAAAAGGTCCGAATGAAGGTGCATCAAGCGTGATGCGCCATGGTCCAGACTCAGGTGTCGCTTCCTGTCCTTTGTTTTCCGCTGCCTGAGACCAGGCAGCGGCTGCCATTCTGCGGAAGCTGTCCGGAAGTCCCTCTGCATCTTCGGATTCAGTGAGATCCCGGTGGAAGGCTTTGATGGAATCGAGAACATGATTAGCGAAATCAGACCCCAGTTGAGAGAGTCGTTTCTGGCTCCTGTTGAATTCATTTTTGTCTCGGGGATCCAGTCCGATCCCCGAGAGTTCTGCATTTTGAATGGCCAGCGTGATAATCCGTTGCCGACATGCCGAGAGTTCGTTCCAGGTGTCGCCATCACGAAGACAGCACATTTGCTGATAGAGCGGCTGACTTTGCGCGATTCGCAGGCCAAACTCGACTACCGCCGGTAAAACAGTTTCGTGTGCCTGCCGAAGTTCATCACTGTTGACCACACTCAACAGGTGTCCAACAGCATTCCAGCCATATTCGTAAAGCAGGTCAATTTTTTCCAGCGGATTCATCAGGCTGTCCCACCCCCTGGCAGGTTGCTTTTCCAGCGAAGTGAGTAGTTGTTCCGCCCGCCTGAGCATTTCTGTGATTCCCGACTCCACATGACCTGGCTGAATTGCATCGTAGCTCGGAATTCCTGATGTCCGCAGGATTGGATTGTCTGAATGTTCTAACGCCATAGTTAAACCATTGAATTAAATTCATAAGTACGATTGAAATGCCGCGGGTTATTACGGGCGATTACGAAATTATAATGTTGTACCGTCGTGAGGCTCATAGGTTGGTGGATCGATTGCGGCACGGGGAACCGTCATTACAACAAATCGCTACTAAGATTTAAAAAAAAACATGCAAGGGTAATTCCATACAAAAAATCGAATCATTAAAAGGTCATCCGAAGTTCGATCATCGGTGTGATTCGCGATTGTCGAGTCGTACTTGGGAGGCTATAACCTGAGTCTGTGGCGCGACAGAGTCGGTCTGGATCGTCTTTGTTGCGGCCAAGGGATTGTGCCGCAATTCACCAACCTTTCGCAGGTTATGGAGAGCCGGTTTCGGCTCCCTGCGAATGTTTTTTTAAGTCAATGGTGCTGGCAGATGAACGATCATCACATCGATCTTAAGTTGGGTGAGTCAATTGAGATTGACGGCCATACCGTGACGGTGCATCGCATCGATGATGTACAGCAGCAGGCGGTTCTTGAGATTGAAGGTCCGGACGGTCGTGTTGAGACGTTGACCGTCAGCGTCAGCCAGTTGCATGAGCCTGTGCTTGTGTGATTTTTGTGAGCGCTTGTGACTTGTTGCAAACCGGCAGTTTGGCTGGTTCTTCCTGCGCAGGATTTCTTCGGTCTAACCTCAAATGCTGACCAAAGGGTACGTTGCACGTAATGAACGTATGTAGGACAGGGGGGGGTGGGGAGATGCGGGGATTTACACGGCGAGTCTTTGTTCTGCCGGTCTCGTTGATGTTACTGGCGGGATTCTGCCAGGCATTTCAGCCGGCTGGAGATGCTGACGAAGCAGATGGTTTTGTAAGAATTTTCGATGGTGAAACGTTCGAGCACTGGGAGGGTGACCAGGACGTGTTCCGAATTGAAGATGGAGCCATTGTTGGTGGGACGCTCAGGCGGAACATTCCCCACAATTTTTTCCTGCGGTATGAAGATTCCTGTTCTGATTTTGAGCTCAGATTGCAGTTCAGGTTGATCGGAGAGTCAACCAACGCGGGAATTCAGGTTCGCAGCAGACGTATTCCTGACCATCATGAAATGGTTGGTTATCAGGCCGACCTTGGGCAGACCTACTGGGGATGTCTGTACGACGAAAGTCGTCGTCGCAGAGTGCTTGCCGGGCCGGATCCGGACAAACTTTCCAAAGTTTTGAAGCTGAATGACTGGAACGAATATCGAATTGTCTGTCGTGGGCCGCGAGTCAGACTTTGGATCAACGATTTTCAGACGGTTGACTACGTCGAACGCGATAAAGACATTTCGCTGGTCGGCGACATTGCGTTACAAATTCATGGTGGACCGCCAGGCGAGGCTTGGTACCGAAACATTCGAATGCGAAAACTGTGACAATGGCACCCAACTGGAACAGCGTCCGGCTGACACGCGGATGGCAAAAAGGCGTCACCGCTTTTTATTACGCGCTGGGGATGTCGGAAGCTGATTTCGACAAGCCACAAATCGGTATCGGGGTGCCGTTACTCGAAGGGAATACCTGTAACGTTCACGCCTACGAACTGGCCGGCGAGATTCAGGCGGGCTGTAAACAGGCCGGTATGCTGGCTTTCCCGTTCGGAACACCGGGCGTCAGTGATAATATTTCGCAGGGGCACGAAGGTGGCAATGCCAGCCTGCCCTCCCGGAACCTGATAGCCAACAGTGCGGAATGTGTACTCACCGCACACTGCTACGACGGTCTCATCGGCCTGCATTGCTGTGATAAAAACGGTCCTGGCTTTGCTATGGCCCTTGCTCGTACCAACTATCCGGGATTGATTGTCAGTGGTGGAAGTATTCTGCCGGGTTGCCATAACGGACAGGACATCTCCATTCTGGACGTTTATGACTCGCAGTCCGCTGTGGCTGTTGGAGCCATGGACGAAAAGGATGCCGATGCGATTCTGAAAGCGGCCTGCCCGGGCCCGGGGGGCTGTGGTATCGCGGCTTCCTTCAATACCTGGGGCATCGCGATGGAGGCCATCGGACTGATGCTGCCATCCAGTAGTTCGATTCCGGCGGTGGACCAAGGTAAACGAACTGAATGTCGCCGTGTGGGGGCGGCGATGCTTCAATTGCTGAAACAAAACATTCGTCCTCGTGATATTCTGACCAGTGCCTCGTTTCGCAATGCAGCCGTTTCCATCGCAGCCGCAGGGGGGTCTACGAACGGAATTCTTCATCTGTTGGCGCTCGCAAGGGAAGCCGACGTTGACTTTACCTTACGGGATTTGCAGCCACTGCTCCGCGACACACCTGTGTTATGCAGCTTTGCGCCTCGCAGCAGCGGCACGATGTATGATCTTCATAAAATCGGCGGGACCCCCGTGCTGCTCAAACATCTTCTCGATTCTGACCTGCTGGACGGATCCTGCCTAACCGTGACCGGCAGGACACTTGAGGAAGATCTTGCAGAGGTTGCTTCACCGGATTCCGATCAGGACCTGATTGTTTCCCGGGAGAACTGTTTCAAGGCCTATGCCGACATGCAGGTCTGCTTTGGTAACCTGGCACCCCACGGTATGGTTTTCAAAGTGAACAACATGGACCAGCCGGTTTTTGAAGGAACCGCGGCGTGTTTCGAAGATCCTCGAGATATTGTGAAGGCTGTGGAACGTGGTGATATCAAACCCGGAACGGTCGTAGTACTGCGGTACTGGGGACCGGTAGCCAGCGGAATGCCTGAAGTTCTGGTGGCCAGCAATGCGCTGACGGTTCCCGAGCTTGATGGCAGGGTGGCTATCATTACTGATACCCGGGTGTCCGGTGTGTCTCACGGTGCGATAGGGATTCATTGTTCTCCGGAGGCTGCTGTCGGGGGACCGATTGGCTGTGTCGAGAACGGCGACAGAATCCGCTACGACCTGCTGAACGGGACAGTGGATGTGCTGGTCGATAATGATGTGCTTGAAGCTCGTCGCTCTGCCCTGCCTGCCTGGAAACCCCGCGAACCATTTCGAGGTTATCTCGCAGATTTTTCGGCCACTGTATCTCAGGCTCACGACGGCTGCGTCAGCAACAGTGCGCCTGGGTGTCGCCGTCGTTGACAGAGAACCTGTTTCATCGGACGAAAACGCACATGAAACGAACCGTGATCCATCGTTCCAGCGGCTTGTCAACAAACGTGCAGCAGTTCGGTCCGTATCAGATAGAGGCACTTCTAACAGAACAGGAAGAAGCTGCCGCTACGGTGTATCGGGTTTACGTGGAGTCAAATCAACATACGTCCACAAGTTATCACAGCATTGCAGAAGAATTTTATTTCGTCCTTTCGGGAAGTGCCACAGCGGTTCTTGACGGATCATCCCAGCCCGTGAAACCCGGCGATTTTTTGCGACTGCCGCCGGGGACCCGACATGCTTTTGTGACCGGGGATGATCCGCTGGTCATGCTGGACATCCATGTTCCCGGCTGCCGTCCGGGCAGAGACACTTACTTCGTTGAGGAAACCGACAGCGAACAGCAGTGAACAGGTGTGCTGTTATAAATGGTTTCTGTTGAATAACAGTGGCTTCCATCGTTCATGTGCGGGTTCTGTCGGCTGCTTCCGTCTGATGACAGTACATGACAGACGGCCGTGTGATCAGGTTCCGGAGAGTATGTTTCTCTGACCTGCTGAACTACGCAGTACAATCCTCACGATGGCGACGTTCTTCAGACTGTTCACCGGGATCGAGTTTGGGTGGTGACGAACGTTGTTTCGACAGTTCCGGCTTCGTATCGGTGAAATCGAATTCCGGTACGTCACGCAGACGTACGGTTTTTTGGAAATCAAGGACCCAGTTGTCCGTACTGCGTGCATCCTGCCTGATGTTTCCTTATTTCTTAAGAAGAGTCAGAGCCAAACTCGATCGACTTGTGAGCAGTTGTCCCGTGTCGATTGCCTGGCGACGTGCAATCAGAATATCATGGGAACGCCCTGTTGCTTCGGCAATATCCGGACGGTTCGTTCTCTCCTGCTTTGTTTTCCTGCTCATGTCCAGTCATGCACGCATCGGTATCGTTACAGTTTCTGACCGGGCCAGTCGAGGGGAGTACGAAGACCGGGGTGGTCCGGCCATTCGTACGTACCTGACGGAGGTGCTGTCGAGTGTCTGGGAGCCGGTGCCTCGTGTGATTTCCGACGAACGAACACGCATTGAGGCAACGCTCAGCGAATTGGCTGCTGACGGATGCTGTCTGATTATCACCACCGGTGGTACGGGGCCTGCTCCGCGAGATGTCACGCCTGAATCTACGGAAGCAGTGTGCGACAGGATGATGCCGGGCTTTGGAGAGCTGATGCGAAAAGTGTCGCTGGAGAAAGTTGCCACGGCTATTCTGTCGCGGCAGACTGCCGGTATTCTTGGAGGATCACTTATTGTTAATCTGCCAGGGCAGCCCAAAGCCATTGGCGAGTGTCTTGATGCGGTGTTTCCGGCGATTCCGTACTGCATTGACCTGCTTGGCGGTCCGTTCATCGAAACCAACTCCGACCGAATTGTCGCGTTTCGGCCGAAAAAGAAGTAAATTTCTGATGACATTCTTTCTGTGTGGTGATCTGAATTGCCGGTGCGATTGTTCCTGATGACAAAATTGAGTGTTTGCTTCATAAGCCGCTCTGTAACACCTGTCTTGAGTCAGTTCGTCGAGCGGTGAGTCGTGATGATGGACAATGAAGCCAGTTATATCTGCGATGCCTGTGGCGAAGAGATTGTGATTCCGATTGATCCCACTGAGGGGTCGACTCAGGAGTACATCGAAGATTGTCCCGTTTGCTGTCATGCCTGTGTCATCATCGTTCACCTTAGTGACGATGGTGATGCAAATGTTTCAGCGTCATCTGAACAGGACCGGTTCTGACCGGGCGAGGAGTGTTCTGAGAGGCGACAGACGATTCTGAGCCTGGGGACGTCAATGGCATACTTTCTTGGGTGCATAGTGAGAGGAGTTGGAAGCGTGTCATCTCGCAACTGCGGTTAGTTTTCCGCGAACATTGCCGCATCGACTTCCAGTTCTCCCAGGTTCAGGATTTTTCCGGTGACAGTTAACTCCCAGTTGCCGGATTTAAATTTCTGCTTTGAACCATTGTGTGTCACCGCTTTGACGTAACCCGGACGTTCATGCCAGAACCGGAATGTTCGCATCCCCTGCGGAACATGAGCGATTTCAAATTCTCCGTTGATGTCCGTTACTGCGGCGTAGGGATGATCGGTAATGATGATATAAGCTCGCATCCAGGCATGAATGGAGCAGGCGACCTTAACGGGTCGTGACTCCGGTTTTGCAAAGACTTTCTCAATTGGCTTGCCGCGGGGAATGATTTGACTGAACGGGTCGTTGCGCTGTGCGAAAACTGCGACATTATGTGAAATGGTGTCTGTACTGCCTGCCTGCCATGTCTGGCCCGTGCGCAGTTTCTGCATTCGAGGGACAAATCGACATTTGCTGTTGTCCAGGGCCACGGGGTTGTTTGCGGTATCGGCATAGGACGGATGAACGGGGACAGGCTTCCGGTTTCTCAGAAAAATGGCCACGTTTCTGACGCCGCGATTCTCCGGGTTCACC
Source organism: Fuerstiella sp. (assembly GCA_022447225.1). Classification (NCBI taxonomy): domain Bacteria; kingdom Pseudomonadati; phylum Planctomycetota; class Planctomycetia; order Planctomycetales; family Planctomycetaceae; genus Fuerstiella; species Fuerstiella sp. The sequence goes on from JAKVAZ010000011.1 coordinate 194,681, forward strand.
ATAAGAGCTTCGTTTTTAAGCTCAAAGGGCCCGCAATAGTCTTCATCACGAGTAACGTCCAGCAGTGGTGGTTCCGGACTGTCTTCGGAGAAAACAATGCGTCCCCGAATCGTTGTCCATTGTTCCGCGCAACAGTTCGGTAGCGTACCCAGACCCCACAAACCGGTCAGCAGTGACAGACAGACAACTTGGCGCATGAGGAATTCCTTTACAAATCACAGTCTGAAATTCAGAGCGGTTCCCGGGTGCCTGACGGTACTTTCGGCATACGTCTTATGACCGCATTCCGTGTTCATGTCTCTTTCCGGATAACCGATTAGACGATAGAGCCCGTTTGTGTGCAACAGGTCAGAGCCTGTTCATGTCTGCCAGTGCCAGTTTTGTTTGTGTTGTCCGGTATCATCGTGCCCACACCCATTGAACATCCTCTTTCGGACCGGTTACGAACCTGCAGTGAAACGGTGTTGCGGGAACAGCGCGACATGCGGCATCTGTTTGTTGGTCTGGTTTGTGTGCTCATCGGTGTTGGTATTCAGATGGTCCATAGTGCCAGCCTGACATCAATGCCCAGCGAGTCGGAAACGGCGTTCCTGTCAAGACATCTAGTCTACCTGACGCTGGCGGCATGTTGCGGCCTTGTTGCTTCCCGCATCAGTTCGGACATGCTGCAGCAGTTGGCGCGTCCGGGCCTGATCGGACTTGTGATCCTGCTGTGTCTGGTTCTTGTCCCTGGAATCGGATCTCGTGTCAACGGCTCACAGCGTTGGCTGAGATTTGCCGACCTCTCGTTTCAGCCATCAGAGCTGGGGCGGCTGATCCTTCCCGTGGTGGCGGCAACACTGTTGACGGAACTGCGTTCCAGGGGATTCTGTTTACGAACAATCCCGAAAATGATCCTGCCGCTTGCCCTGGTCCTTCCGCTGGTCGCTCGTGAACCTGATCTGGGGGCCACGGTCTTTCTGGCGGCCGGCTTCCTGATAGCGCTGTTCATCGGAGGCTGGCCATTGAAATATTTTGCCCTGTCACTGGCCGTTGTGATTCCTGCCGGTGCGTCACTCCTGATTCTCAGGTCTTACCAGATGCAGAGGATTACCGGTTTCATTGCTGCGTGGAAAGATCTGTCTCAGGCCCCGTGGCAGATTCGTCAGTCGATACTGTCAATCGGAGCAGGTGGTCTGGATGGAACCGGAGTCGGAAGTGGCTGGCAAAAACTGAGCTATCTTCCTGAAGCGAACACTGATTTTGTATTTGCGGTTATCGGAGAAGAACTGGGGCTCGCCGGGACGCTGACTTTGATCATCATCTGGACAGGAGTCCTGATCACAGGTCAGGCTTCACTGCGTCATTTGCGGCGAGACTCCTTCGCATGGATCCTGGGGAACACACTTGTCATTCAGCTCGTTCTTCAGGCACTTGCCAACGTTGCCGTTGTGACTGCCATGATTCCTCCCAAAGGATTGCCGCATCCATTCATCAGTTACGGCGGTACCAATCTCCTTGTGAACGTAGTGGGAGTGGGAATCGTTGTGGCGATGACTCGGGATGTCGAGCACTTCGGAAATGTACGTGGCCCGGTTTCTGCAGCAGAAGTGGTTAAGTCCCGGGAAATATCCCGAAACAATCACGGCTGCATCGGCTGAACCCAGGCACGTTCCATTTCTCCCGGTTCTGCGGGGTTCGGATGTTCTCGAGACGATGTGACCAGTGCCCGGACATAGATTTCGTCGCCGGAAAACTCGTAGGCCGCCGTGGATCCGGTAACCGATTTGAGAACTTTGCCGACGTCACTGCTGTACGTTCGAGTCATTTTGTCGGCGTTCTCGGGATCATCAGACACAGGTTTTGATGTGTCATCAAAACCGTGTCGCGTACCGATGAAATCAGTTGTGTACGTTACGTCAGGCTCAGCATTAATGACAACGCTCAATTTGTCTTCATCTTTTGTGACCGATTCCAGCGTGACGCCTGACGAGGAATAGAACAGTCCTGCTTCAAGTGACTGTACCAGGGCGTCCGGTGTCAATGTCTGACTGAGCACCATGACCCATCCGCGTCCGGGCTGAGAATCCTTAATGGAAGTGCTGCTGTGATAGCTGTGACAGTCATCGGTCGCAAGACCGTACATCACCGGCAGATCCAGCCGGGAGAGTCGCCATGTGTTAATTATGTCCCACATGCGATCGGTCGATGCATGTTGCTCGTCTCCTTCATTTTTCACTGCGGGGTGTCCGTTGTAGACCTCGAAGAATTTCTCACCGACAACCTGCATCAGTTGTTCGGCAGTGATGGCATAGTTGAAGTTTGGATGATTCAGATGGATGAGTGCGGATTCTCCGGTCCGGGCTCGGTGTGAAAGGGCTGCATCAACATTTCGTTGCATAACCTGGGTGATCGAGTCGCCACCGAGTGGAGTGAGCAGTGTCGATGTATTTGTCACGCACAAGTGTACCGGGAGACGGTCAAATCGATCGGAAACTTCTTCACCCTGAATCAGCAGAAATTTTTGAGGTACGGCGAGCAGGTTGAAGACTTCATCGAATGTTTTGAGTCGGATCTCTGCCGCCCCGTCGTCGCCGTCCCGTATTTCAATCCACGAATCAGGTAATCCGGCAGCCTGCAGTTTCCCGAGCGCCGTAGCGCCGCCCTTGTTGTCGACTGAATTGATCCAGCGTTCTTTGTTCAGCAGCGTGTTGTGGTCGGTGAAGACGAGGAACTGGTATTCATGCTCCAGATACCACTTCGCAATCATTTCCGGATAGTCATTACCGTCACTCCACAGCGAATGCGTATGCATATTGCCCTTGAGCCAGCGGAAACCATCATCTGCTGTCATCATGACAGGTTCGCCGGCGGTGATGGTTTCTCCTGTGAAAATGACAGTGACGCCGAAAATTACCAACAGCAATTTCATGGCAGGCAGTTCGTGAAATGTGAGTGGGGAGAGTTGAGTGGGAGAACAACTGATTATTGTGAGGCAGACAGTGAGAGAAGGCCAGGCTGTTGCAGGATTCTGTCTGCATCTGTCCGACTTTGATTCACCGGACGGGTGAGATTCGGCCAGCGGGCCGCAGGTGTCGTATCGTGGAGATCGTCTGCTGTTGTCCTGTTTAAAAAACGGTTATTTCTCTGTTAAAGACCGATTGGTGTTACGACCGTCTGACGGTTTCGTCTGCTGACTAAAACTGTCGGGAATCGGTCAGTCCGCCGGGAGGCTGTGCGACGGCCTTCGATCTGTTATTTTCTTTGTATATTGGTGCTGAAGTCGATTGGGAAGAAGAACGGAATGTGAAGGGAGAACGGAACGTGAGGGCTCTCCATCAGGCAGTCTCTGAAGGCTGCTGTCTGCTAAATCTTGATGCACGTACGATGCCGGAGATTATTGATGCCGGTGTCCGGTTTCTGGTTCAGTCGGGGCGACTGCCGGAAAACATCCAGGAATTCGTAGCTAATGGTGCAAAACAGCGTGAGGAAGCCGTCTCGACTGTGATCGGACAGGCCTGCGCGGTGCCTCATTTTTATGACGACTGCATTGCAGAGCCTCAGCTGGTTTTCATCCGGCTGCGTCATCCTGCCAATTTAGGAGCGCCGGATCGCATCGGGACGAGATACGTGTTTCTAATGCTGGGGGCGAACCATCAGGCTGCTCAGCACCTGGACACGTTGTCGGGGATCGCTCGATTGATGTCGGATAATGTGTTCCATTTCGAAGCGATTTATGCTTCCAGTCAGCAGGCTGTAGCGGATGCCGTAGAGCGTCATGTACAGCGGACAGCACTGGCAGTTCCTCCCAAACCGCGAGAGGTTGTTGAAGGGCTGCGATCCGGCTGGGGGCCGTTTGCCGGTCTCGTAGCTGATGTCAAACGACGTCTGCCTCACTATGCCGACGATCTCAGGTCAGGATTCAATCCCCGTTGTGTTGCCTCGATCGTGTTCATGTTCTTTGCCTGCCTTGCTCCGGCAGTGACGTTTGGCGGTTTTATGGGGCGAGAAACCGGGGGACTGATTGGCGCTCCTGAGATGCTTATTTCCACAGCTGTGTGTGGTCTGATCTACTCGTTGCTGGCCGGGCAGCCACTGACGATTGTCGGTGGAATCGGTCCTTTGCTGGTTTTTACACTCATCCTGTATCAGTTGTGCCAGGACATGCAACTCGGAGAACATTTTCTTGGAATCTACGGATGGGTCGGACTCTGGACTGCTTTGTTTACGGTGCTGCTTGCAGTTTCGAACGCCAGCAATTTAATGAGATACTTCACCCGGTTTACGGATGAAATTTTTTCAGCACTCATGTCGCTGATATTCATCTACAAAGCGATTGATGCTTTGGTTGACACATTTGCTGAGGCGAATTCCAATCCCGGAGCATCGATGGAAAAAGCTCTGCTGGCTTTGGTACTGGCCCTGGGGACGTTCTACATCGCGATGTCACTGGCCGGGTTCCGCCGCAGTCACTATCTGTTTCCATGGATGCGTGAGGCTCTGGCAGACTTTGGTCCATCGATTGCCCTGGGGTGTATGATTGGAATCGGTTGGTGGATCGGTTCTGTTGAGACTCTGGACACTTTGAGTGTGTCGTCTGACGGTGACAGCGCCCGGAACGGCCTGTTTGTCGATCTGGGCAGCGTACCCGTCTGGGCAAAATTTGGAGCAGCCCTGCCGGCACTTCTGGCTACCGTGCTGGTGTTTCTTTCGCAGAATATCACTGTGCGTCTTGTGAACAGTCCTCAGAACAAGCTGGAAAAAGGTGAGTCATACCACCTGGATCTGGCAGTGATTGGAATCATGATCGGCGGGTGTTCGTGTTTTGGCTGGCCGTGGATGGTAGCTGCCGCGGTACGTTCACTGGCTCATGTACGTGCTCTGTCTGATGTCGAAGAAGTGACAACAGCCAGCGGGGCCAGTCAGGAACAGATCGTTCATGTACGGGAAAACCGCGTTACGGGAATCGCGATCCATTTGCTGATAGGACTGACTCTGCTTGCCCTGCCTCTGCTCGAGTACGTCCCGATGGCGGCGCTTTACGGGATTTTTCTGTTCATGGGATTCACCTCATTGAGAGGCATTCAGTTTGTTGAACGACTCACACTGTGGGTCATGGATTCGGCTATGTATCCGGTCAACCATTACACTCGACGAGTTCCGATTCTTACCATTCATCTGTTTACACTGGTGCAATTGGTGTGTCTTGCTGTTTTGTGTTTTCTCAATCTGAGCGAATCTGAGATTCACCGAATTATTTTTCCCGTGTTTATTGCTCTTCTGGTTCCGGTGAGAGCCATTATGGCGCGGTTTTTCGACGCCGATCATCTGGCATTTCTGGATGCTGATGAAGAACCGAATGCTGAAGACGGGCACTGGGTGTAACAGGATCAGGGGGGGGGGATGCGGGAAACTGAATTTGTCGAACAGTTGAGACGCCGCTTTCCTGTGAATGATCCGGTTGCCACAGGAATCGGTGACGACGGGGCTATTCTGACGAATCCGGATGGGAGTCAGACCGTTGTCGTTTCAGACATGTTACTGGATGGTGTTCATTTCGATGTTGCCGGTACACGTCCTGAACTGATCGGCCGTAAAGCAATTGCCGTGAATCTGAGCGACCTGGCGGCGATGGGGTGTTGTCCAACAGCTGCGTTTATCTCGATTGCGGTTCCTGGACTGACTCAGTCAAACCGATTTTTGAACGGGCTGTACCGTGGGATTCAGAGTCTGTCAGAACGTTTTGATTTCACCGTGGCCGGTGGCGATACAAATTCATGGACAGGACCTTTTGCCATCAGTGTTTCGATGACAGGTACGCCGTTTGATAATCGAGCGATTTTGCGGACGGGTGCTGAGCCCGGTGATTCGCTGGTGGTCACCGGTGCACTCGGTGGGAGTCTTGCATCGCAACGTCATCTCGCGTTTGAACCACGGCTTGATGTTGCAAGGTTGCTGACCCGTAACAGCACAGTGCATGCCATGATCGATATCAGTGACGGCCTGGCAATTGACCTGCATCGACTGCTGAAGGCCGGGGACACCGGTGCGCTGCTCTATCTTGATTCCGTTCCTGTTCACGAGGATGTTGCGTCAGGGTTGTCTCGGGAGGATCGGCTCCGGGCCGCGCTGTCTGACGGTGAGGATTTTGAGTTGCTGATGGCGATGCCTGCAGGCTTGGTCGATGCTGCAGCTGCGCTGGTACAGTCAGAGTCAGATTCAACGTTGACGGTTGTTGGAACGATTACAGAAGATTCCGGGTGCCGCGCGGTCGATTCCGACGGGAACCTCAGCGATCTTCATGAAATCGGCTGGCAGCACGGCTGAATGTTCTGAAGATCGTCACGGGGGCGGTATCAGGCTGAATCGCGTTGTCATGTCAGTATCGGCCTTAGTGGTTTCAGCTTGCTCTTTGTGACTGCTCCACCGAGCTTGGTCAAAATGTTGTTTTGTTGTGTCATCGAAATGATGGTGACTGATGGAACGAGTCATGCCACCGGTGATCCGAGTTGGAAGCAGCAATGCCGTCAGGTCCCGGCGAAAAGACAACCCATCGTCATCCGGGATACGGCAAAGCTTCTGCAGCTTCGGAACGGGTACCGTTTGATTAAGCATCTGTTGGGCAACATCGATGAATGAATACTCAAATGGCCTGTCAGGAGTCGGGTTGTATCGACGGACGTCTCGCCGGATACTGCAAACGTTCGGCAATGGTTGCCGTCTAAAGCTCAGCCACAGATGTACATCACTGAAGTCCATTGAACAGTCGGAGCACGATGCAGGTTCTTATCCCCGAATTGGAAATTCAGGAACGTGTCAGTGAATTGGGCAGGCGGATCAGTGACCGGTATGCAGACCGTCCCCTGACTGTTCTGGGAGTACTCACCGGGAGTATTGTGCTGCTTGCGGATCTGATTCGAGCCACCAGCATTCCCCTGCGGGTGGCTCTGATTCAGGCCTCCAGTTACGGTGGCACACGAACAGAGTCCGGCCAGCTGACAATTAACAGTGAGCTGGTGCCTGATCTTAACGGTCGGGACGTTGTGATTCTGGACGATGTTTTTGACACCGGCAATACGATGGTCGGGTTGTATGAAGCCGTCGAAGCCTTTCAACCTGTGAGCATTCGTTCCGCTGTACTGCTTTGGAAAACTGATCGAACCATCGTTGATTTGAAGCCGGATTATTATTGTTTTCAGATTCCCGATGAATTTGTCGTAGGTTACGGACTGGACTACAACGATGAATTCCGCAACCTGCCGTTCATTGGTGTTCCGGACGAGGAAGACCTGCGTACAGCAGCTGAACATGACGTGTCATCGTAATGAGGCAAACCGTCTGTGCGAAATTTGTAAGTCGCAGCCAGTGGATGATTGGCTGTCTCAGTTCGAAACAGCTGCACAATGATTGAATCAGGAATGTCGGACAAACATAAACCACGCTCACCCGCGGAAGATTGCGGTTCGCAACAGCGGTGGCGGTCCGCAGTGCCGGCTGTGTTGTTCGTGGCACTTATCCTGCGAATAGGTGCGGCATCGTGGACCGAATTATCAGTTCGGGAAGCAGGCCGGATGTTTTTTGTGGAAGGCGATGCCAACGGGTACTGGCATCTGGGGCGGGCTGTTGCGTCAGGCGAAGATTACTCCATTCATCAGCCGGCACGGCGGGTCCTGCGGGTCCCGGGTTTTCCCCTGCTTCTTGGAGCAGTTATTCACTGTTTCGGCGAAAGTGTTTTTGCTGCTCGGATTATTCTGGCTGGTGTGGGTGCCGGATGCTGCTGGTTAACGTATTGTCTGGGTTGTCAGCTTGTCACCAGACGAGTTGGTTTCTGGGCTGCTCTGTTAATGGCCGTTCATCCGCTGCAGATCGGTAACAGTGTTCTGATCCTGTCTGAGAACTGGTTTACATTCTGGATGCTTGCAGGACTGTGGTGCCTGGCGAGCCAGATTGGCTGTTCGCTAGGACAATCGAACGAGGATTCGGCTTTCAGGCTCCCTCTGCTGATTCGTTCGGCGTTGACTGGTGCACTGATCGCCGTGGCCGTGCTGGTGCGACCGGGATTTATTCTGTGGTTGCCGGTTGCCATGATGGCCGTTGTCCTGTTAACCAGGCATCGATGGCCGGAAAAACTGATTCTGCCGGTGTTGATGGTCATTGCTTTTGCAGCCGTGATGTTGCCGTGGGTCGTTCGCAATTACAACGTGACAGGACATTGGGTGCTGACCTCACTGTGGAGTGGTCCCTCCCTGTACGACGGCCTGAATCCAGCTGCTGACGGGAGCAGCAATATGCAGTTTTTCGATCGTGACAATGTGATGGCCACCATGTCCGAATATCAAATGAATGCTCACTACCAACAGCTTGCCCAGCAGTTCATGAGGGAAAATCCTGGGCGAACCCTAACTTTGGCCGGACGAAAGCTGGTGAGGTATCTGCAACCCGTGCCGAATTCAGTTTCGGCAGGATGGGTGGTATGGGTTGCGTGCAGCCTGTTTTGGCTGATAGTTGTGGCATTATGTGTGGCCGGGTTGCGTGCTCGGCAGCTGAATCCGACCGGATTACTGCTGGTTCTGGGACCGTTCGTGTTGTTTATGGTGGTTCATATGGTCTTCGTTGGTTCTCTGCGATATCGTTTGCCAGCTGAATTTCCTCTGGCGATTTTGGTTGCAACTGGAATGTGTCAGTGGTTGCCCCGTAGGAAACACGGATGATTTTTTTCCTGGCGGAGGACTCTCGATTCAGGTAACCACGATCTGACTTCCGCATGGATGCATGAAGTTTCAACCCGTAATCAGATGGATGTTGCTGATCGGTCTGGGAGCGACGGTTGTCGTTGGCGGAGCGGGCATCCATTATTGGAATCAGCGCCATGATCTGATTGAACTGCAGTTGCAGGCTCGATTCAGTGAACTGGCTCCCGGACTGCGACTGATTCTGGGAGCTGTTCGTCTGGACGGCGTTCATCGCTTGATGCTCAGCGATATCGAGTTGCGTGATCGGGAAACTGATCAGACTCTGCTGCGCGCCGGAAATATTTCCGTCGGGATTGATTCCCGGACGTTGCTCGATCATCAGCGAGTCCAGGTGAGGTCTGTAAAGATCGATGGAGCGGACGTGCTGATGGTTCGCCACGAAGATGGGCGCTGGAACTGGCAGGAATATGAATTCAATCCACCATCGCCAGGTGGCAGCTCGCTGCCACAGATTGACGTTCGTCAGTTACGTGTCCAGCTGGATCTGAAGCATGGTAACCACATCCCCTCCGCTCGTTTGTTGTTAGCAAGCTCTCATCTTCAGGCTGTCCCTGCGTCAGCGACCAGTTTGGATTTGGCGGGGACCGTGGAACTGGCTGAAGCACTGGAACTTAAGCTTTCCGGGACCTGCAATCTTACCACCGGAGCATGGTCGATCGGTGGACAACTGGACGACGTTTCTGTCGATCAGAAATTATTTGATCTGGTACAAAACACAAGTCCTCGGCTGCGCAGCGAATTTCAACGGGTGGATCGTCAGTTCCATGACCTGTTGCCTCATCTGTCAGGTGCTGCTGAGGACCGGAATTCCGCTCTGCTGAATGGACGCGATGCTACGAACGCTGTGCAATTCCAGGGGAGCATGGATGTTGAATTCGACATTGGGCAGCAACCCGCAGATCAGGTACCTGTGTTTAACCTGCTGGTGGATGTTCGGGACGGGCAGGTATCGGTTCCCGGACTGCCTGTTCGACTGACGGAGATGCGGGCGGAATTTTTCGCAAACAACCAGCAGGTAATTTTGCGAGTTCCACATTCACGTTGTGAGAATGCCCGGTTGAGCGGCCGGTTTAGACTGAGTACGGAGCCTGGAGCTGCACCGCCGACGGGTTCATTTGAGGTGGCCGATTTTCACGTAAGTCCACAACTAAAAAATTTGTGTCCCCCGATGCTGCACAGACTGTTCAACCATTTTCAGCCGGATTTTCTGATCTCCGGAAACGGTCAGCTGGCACAGGGACGTGACGGCAAATGGATGTTCAGGGATCTGGAAGCCAGGGTCACTCAGGGCCGGTTACTGCATTATCGCTTCCAATATCCGCTCACTGACATTCAGGCAAAACTTTTTCAGGTGCCTCCGGCCCGTACGAACGGGAAAATTGTGATTGGTGTGTCGGAGGCCACCGGAATTGCCGGTGGACATCCGTGGAAGGCGACTGGCTGGTGGGAGAATCCGGGACCTGCCGTGAAATCTCATTTTGAGCTGGATGTGGTTGATTTCCCTCTGGACGGACGATTTCGTGCGGCGCTGCAACCCAACGCAGGAAAGGTGCTCGAAGCACTGAATCTCACCGGGAAGGCGACAGCTCGGCTGTATTTTGACAGACCGGAGGGACTCGGCAGAAAAACTCGAATGAGAATAGATGGTCGTGTCGACGACGCCTCTGCCCGGTTCGCAGCGTTTCCGTTTCAGATTGAAGATCTGCACGGGCAGGTCAGATTCGATTCCCGAAACGCACAATGGGACTTCGACGAACTTCAGGGACGCCACGACAACACAAAGATTGTGGGATTCGGACAGTTCAGTGGTCTTCCTGCGCCCGGAGTCCTTGAGCTGACAGTGGGAGCAGAACTGCTGTCTCTGGATTCGGACCTTTATAATGCTCTGCCGGATTCTCAGCAGCAGCTCTGGCAGATGCTGGATCCTTCCGGACTGTGCGATCTGACTGCAATGATCCACTGGACCGCTGCACCGGGACAGCGGCCGGTTGTCCATTTCCCGGCAGATTCTCCTATCCGAATCTACAACGGGCGAATTCGCCCCGGCCCATTTCCGTATGATATGGATGTGGAAGAGGCCATTGTCAGTTTCGATCCGAATGATCCTCGATTCAGTGGTGTCTGTTACTGCGACATCCATTCGTTCAAAGCAAGTCACGACGACGCTCCGATTGTCGCGACCGGATGGGCAAAGACTGACATAGTTGGAAACTGGCAGGTCCACCTGGATCACCTGACTGCCAGTCAGTTATCACCGGATGATAAGTTACGGTCGGCACTGCCGGACTCGTGGGAAGAGATCCTGGCCCGCCTTCATCGGAAGGGACGGGTTTCAATCATTGACTCCGAACTGGACTTCCGGGGCAGCCGGGAACCGGACAGCGGAGTCACGGCTGCATGGAATATGAATCTGGACCTCCACGACTGCGCCTTGAATGCCGGTCTCGATCTGACCGAAGTGTCAGGAAGTCTGACAGCATCAGGAACATGGGACGGAATGCACCTGAAAAATCAGGGCACGATTCGCATGGAAACAACCCGTGTACTTGACATGCCACTGACACGAATTCGCGGTCCTTATTCCATTGCAGATGCCAGACTCGTGCTTGGCAACGAGGATGTCCTTCAGTCAGGTCAGCCGCTTCAGGCAGACCGAGAGGAACGGATAACCGCACAGGCCTACGGTGGAACACTGTTCGTCGATGCTCTCGTCGACAATCGGCCCGGCAGCGGTTATGTACTGTTGGCTGAGGTCCAGGATGCATCTTTGCAGGATTTTGCCGGTGAACATCTGGATCGGGCCGGTCAGCTACAGGGTAAAGTGGCGGCATGGCTGGCTTTGAAGGGCGACGGTGACTCCGCTGAAGACATGAAGGGCAGCGGTCAGCTGGAAATCAGTCCTGCTGCGCTGTACGACCTGCCTGTGATTCTCAAGTTGCTGCAGGCGTTTACCAGCTTCACACCAGGCAGTCCCACCGCATTCGACTATGCGATGCTGTCATTCGATGTTGCCGAAAAACAGTTTCAATTCAAACGCATCGATCTGGTTGGTGAATCGATAGCGCTGCGTGGGCGCGGCAGTGTCGGATTTGAAGGTGACGTGTGGCTCGACTTTTATTCGCGTCCCGCCAGGCTGCGGCGATCATCGCTGCCGCTGGGAAATCTGTTTAGTAATCTGGTGGGTAATGTCGCGACGCAATGGGCGAAAGTGACTGTGCGGGGTACTACGGAACGTCCGTGGGCAACATTGGACCCGACAGCACAGCTGGACGATTCGGTCAGACAGTTTCTTAATGCATTCAACCCGGTCCCGGGTAATGCGCCCAGGCTGAATGTACCGAGGGTCTTACCGTTTGCCGGCTCTCCCATGACATTCGGCCCGTTTCCGTTTCGGAGATAACGATCCCCGAAAAATTCACGATTCAGGACGGATGCAAAGACCCGCTTCGGATCAAAAGACTGATCTTCAGCGCCTGGCATGTGCCCGGTCCGGGCCTTTCCGTGTTGATCCGGTATATCGGAGAAGTTGCGCTGTCGGCACCGGTGATGGTGTTGTCTGCCGTTGTCCTGCCAGCAATGAACCTGACCGGTGTGAACTCATCTGATGAAAAACCAGGACGAAGCGAATGAAGCCTGCGACATGCTTTACTGTGGGGCCTGTGGCTTGTTTGGCTCTGTTTCTGCGGGTTTAAGCAATTTGCTGTAGCGCTTCCGGAACTTAGCCATTTTTGGATCGATGACGACTCGACAGTATCCCTGATTAGGATTCAGGTTGTAGTAATTTTGGTGATAGTCTTCTGCGGGATAGAATTTTTTCAGTTCTTCCAGCGTCGTGACAATCGGGTCACGGAATACTCCCGAATCATCAAGCGTTTTGATGATGTCGGCTGCGACCGCCTTCTGTTGGCTGCTGTTGAAGAAGACTGCTGATCGGTACTGTGTGCCGCTGTCTGCTCCCTGGCGGTTCAGTGTCGTGGGATCGTGTGTGTGAAAAAAAATGTCCAGGACCTGTTCAAATGAAATAACATCCGGACTGAATTCGATTCGAATCACTTCTGCGTGTCCGGTGTCACCTCTGCAAATCTGTTCATAAGTGGGATTGGGAACTGTTCCGCCGGTGTAACCCGACGTCACGCTGGTGACTCCGCGCACTCTCAGAAAAACGGCTTCGGTACACCAAAAACAGCCACCGCCCAGTATTGCGACCTGTTTGTTTGATTTTTCTTCAGTAGCCATGGAGACGTCCTAAACTGATAGTTGGTAACCAGGGCCGAAGGGTCCTGCAGATTTCGATCCGTCGGGAACATGTTACTGATGCAGCTCGATTGCCGGCACCTTGTTTGACGACGGTTCAGCATACACGACGATCGGTGTCGCGCTAAGACACGCCTTTTGTGGAAGTCACAAACAAAGAGGAGTCTGTTCCCACCAGGTTCACTGACCGAGAAGCGTTTGATCATTTCTCCCCGGACACAATTTCGGCAATATTCCAGGAATGGTCGACAACTCTTGAGTATGCGTTCAGTGCCGCCAGAAACGCAACGCTGACAACCGGGGCTGTTGTGCCCGCTGACAGCTCATCCAGGTGACCTCGTCGGAGCTGTTTGACTTCGGATCCAATCCGTTTGGCCATATTCTCTGTTTTTGTCAGGACATTGCGGTTTTCCTGAACCATTGCTTCATTGACCGCACCCACGTAGTCGGACAGTTGCACATTGAGTTGATTAAGCTCACGACGCTGTTTTTCGCTGAATCGATGCCCGTTTTGACGCAGCTTTCGATCAAACTTGTCCAGATCCACAATGTAGTCACTGATCGACTCATATTCATCGGCCATTCGTAGCTGGCCACGAGCTTCGTCAGCGACAGTATGTGGAATATTGGCCGACAGCAGGTTGGTGACGAATTCGGTCACTTCATCCTGAATTGAATCGAGTACCTGTTCCCGGTGACGGAGTCGATCCGCCATGGCCTTGTCCGGATTATTTTGCTGCCGCAGTTCGTGCAGCCATTCGAGCATGCGGCTGCATCCGGTTCCCATCTTCTCAATCTCACGTCGCGATTGCTCAATCGCCAGCAGTGGAGTTTCCAGCATACGAATATCGAGATCTGTGAGGCGTGGTTTTTCCTTGAATTCTTTTGCCGGAACAATCCAGGTCAGCAGTTTCACCAGCATCGGAGCAATCGGCAGGAACAGGATTGTATTTGCGACATTAAATACGGTGTGAGTTGCAGCAATCGCGGCTGTACGATTCGGGTAAGTGGCATCGCCGTCTTTGAGAATCAGTTCGTTCACATCAACATCGATCATTGTCTGAATCAATTGAATGTACCACTGGAAGATGAATGTGATCCACAGGACGCCGATCAGGTTAAAAATTACGTGAAAGTAGGCCGCACGACGTGCATTTGTCGTTGCGCCGAGTGACGCCAGCAGGGCCGTAATTGTTGTACCGATGTTCTCACCTAGCACCAGTGCAGCCGCTGTTTCGTAAGAGATGACTCCCTGTGTTGCCAGTGAGATGGTAATCGCAAGTGTGGCAGAGGAAGATTGCACCAGCGTTGTGAGCACACATCCGGCAAAGGCACACTGCAGGACTCCGAAGTAACTGTCGGCCTGAAACCTCTGGAACCAGCTCTTGAAGTCCGGGGTGTCCCTGATAATTGTGCAGGCCTCCTTCATGAGTTCCAGGCCAAAGAACACCATTCCCACGCCCATCAGGGCCATTGCCCAGTAGCGCCAGCGATCACTTTTTGCAAACAGATTTACGAAGGCTGAAGCACCAAGAATCGGCAAACCGTATTTGCCGATTTTCAGGACAAGAATCCACCCGGTGATCGTGGTTCCGATATTGGCACCCATGATGACCCCCACGGCCTGGGTCAGCTGCATCAGTCCACTGTTGACGAACCCGACCACCATCACGGTTGTGATCGAACTGGACTGAACCACACATGTCACAATCACGCCCACAATCGTGGCCATAATACGGTTGTTCGTTACGGCACTGATCATGCGTCGCAGGCTGGCACCTGCCACAGCCTGCATCCCATCGGACATGTTTTTCATGCCAAGCAGAAACAGTCCCAGCCCGCCGACCAGTTCACAGGTCAACTGGAACAGGTGCGTGATGTCCATGGAATTGACGACGGTGCACCTCCGAAATGTGTTAAGAAAATGTTAGGATATGTTAAGGCGGGGATTGTGTCGGGAGATGGGCTGAGTTGCAATCCGGGCTGCTCACACTCTGGAAAGATGGGAGGATTCAGATGTCGAATGAATTTAGGGCACCTGTCCGCGCAACCCGCCGGAGCTTTTCAGCGTCTGACGCGACCTGGGTTTAGCAATACTGTGTTCGGAAAATGAGCGATGGTGTTGTCTATGCTGGTCGAAGATGTGGCAGGTTCATGCCCTGCCGCGAACACGCCGTTCGCGATGGTATGCACTGAGTGTGAAGATCTTTCGAACGGGATAAGCATTCGGATCACACCGGGAATCATTACTCGATTTTCAGCGATTCGATATCCATTCCTGATCCGCAATCGCGGGAACGCCGGTTGACGACCTGCGTCAGCCACGATTCGGTCGGCCATGCAAATGGTCGGAATTTCTCCACCGTGCCTGTCTGGTCCTGATACAACAATGCCCGGCCTGGACCCAGACTGGCCGCGACAGGTGAATCGACAAGACTGGCTGAATCTGTCTGGTTCATTCGCAGGATGATCCTGTTTTCAAATTCCCTCAGCAGAGAACTTGTCAGCCATCGCATCGCATTATTGAACGTGTCGGCCCACACCACCACATGAATTCCGACCAGTGGACCGCGACGAATCAGGTCAGTGAACATTGACGACGGTGTTTCTGTTTTCGGTTCCCCAAAATTCCCCAGACCGAAGTTATCGTCTTCTCGCTTCAATTCACGGAACTGCCCGATGTCCCGGATGATCAGCAGAACATCGGCTGTCTGTGCATGGTCAGCCAGTTGTTCACGGCGTTGCAGTTCCCTGACGCTCGCCTGAATCACATCGACACACGCATCTGCGGTATGCAGTTTGATTCCCGGAGCAGCACCGGAAGCTGCCAGCTGTTTGAACCGCTCTGTCGATTCTTCATGTCGACTGCTGTGCAGTACAGTGACGTTTGCTTTGGTGTCTGCTTCGGCACAGGCACTTAATGCGATTAATCCCAGTATACGGTCGATGAGGAGTTCATCCTGGCCGACGAGCAGCAGATTTTGTCCGGCTGATCTGCGTAGTTCGATATGTGTTGGTGCACTGATCGCGACCGGTTCGCCCAGCCAGAGCGGCCTCGTGTCAATACTCTGACGAGTTGCATCCGACACGGTACTGAATGTCGCCTGCAGCGGGCCACACTGTTCCACCGTAGGAGTGACATTACCGTCAAAGACAATCATTGACGATTCACCGTCAGGCAGGTCCGAGCGATTGTTGAGCTGTCGGATCATGTCCTCGCGAATTTCTTCTTCCAGCCAGGCAATTTGAAACGGATGATTACCCTCTTTAAGTCCGTTGGCATCGTTGTAGATTGCTTCACCAGGTCGCGTCAGCAATCGAGCAGCCGCATTTTCATCGCTGAGAATCAAATGTGCGTCACTGTCACTGCACTGTAAAGCGACGCGGACCGCCACCTGACCCATGGTACTGCGGGCGAGCGAGTAGGCTCCACCCAGCGTCTGTGAACCCAGCATGACATGGATTCCAAATGCACGCCCCTGACGAATAAGTCGATCCAGCAGCAGAGATGCTCTGGACGCGATGCGATCTTCTGCAACGAAGAACTCCTGAAATTCGTCAATCAACAGCAGCAGGCGTGGCATCGTTTCCCCCGGATACTCCTTTCGAAACGACGGCAGATCCTGAATTCCGCGTGATCGAAACAAGTCTCCTCGTTCCTGCAGGATCACGTCGAGTCGTTCCAGAACACTCAATCCGAATTCCCGGTCGCTCTCAATCGCCACTACGCGGGCATGCGGCAGTCGGTTAGCAGCATAGGTGCGAAACTCGACGCCCTTCTTGAAGTCGATAAGATAAAATCGGATCTCCGCCGGACTGTAATGCAGCGCCAGGTTTGTGATTACGATATGCAGAAATGTTGATTTCCCGGATCCGGTCTTACCGGCCACCAGGACATGTTGTGATGTTCCTCTCCCCAGTCTCATGTATTGCAGGCGCGCTGCACCGGCTCGTCCGATGGGCAGGTCAATACTTTCGGCGGTGCTCTGCTTCCAGATGGCATCCTGACGCGGGGCAATGCGGCGGAAACTCACTTCAACACGGCGTGCGTTTTTCGACTTTTCTCCGACTGCCTTTACGATGTTGACGAAGTCCGTGGCAGTCGGTTCCGGAACGGGTTCAAACAGAAGTGATTCCGGAAGCTCCCTTGTCGGAACTACCGTTTGATTCCGTACGCGGAAAGCTGCTAGGTTCCCCAGCATGTCCTCCATATCGATTCCCGTCGGACCGGCGAGCGATGGATTCCAGGCAATCATGGTGTATACACCGCAGCTGGGCCCACTGGTCAGAATGGAGGAAAGGTGACGGACAGATTCCTCGGAAAATGCCTGCGGAAAGTCGGCCACAACAACGAAGTGATACGGTTCCGCCACCTCATCAGCAGATTTGTTGTATTCTTCGATCGTTGAGAACTCACTTCGAAGATAGGTCTGGAAGACGTTCTCCATGTGTTCTGTTGTTTTACGCAGCTGACTTCGAATTTGTGACTCGTCAGTCCGAATCCGGCTGTGAATCAGTAGATCATCGTAGTCGGTCAGATGCATCATCGCGGAGAAACTCTGACCCAGGCCCACCGGATCGATCAGAGTCAGGCGAATACGACCGGGTGGTATCAGTGTGAGCAGTCGCAGAATTTGAGTTCTCAGGAAACTCAGAGCAGCTTCACGACCGGCTGAATCATGTTTCACCAGAATTGAGGAGTCGTCGGGGAACGTCAGAATTGCCGGCATCTCCATACACAGATTCGTTGTCGATGGCTGTGCAGCAGATTCCGGTGCCTTTGGAAGAGTGACCAGCAGATCGCCGGGTGACATTGCCGATGGCATTTGCTCCGGTGCGTTCCATTCGGTGTCGTGCAGCGACGGCCAGCGGTGACCGCGCAGGCCGGTCTGCATGGATTCCTGGGTTAGCTGACGGACAGTCGACAGCTGTTGATTCCACTGTTCAGTCAGTCGATCGGCCGTGGCCCGTGTTTTCTGAGTCTCTCCATCCAATTCACTGTTGCAGACGGTCTGCCGTTCTGTGATACGTAATGAGGTCTGCTGAGCGATTCGCTGCTGTTTGCTGCTTTGTTGTTCATCGATACGCTGTAGTTCTGCGATCGTGTGTTGTTGAAGTCGTTCGGAATGATCTTCAGTTGCTAACTGAAGATCATTCCGAATCCGTTCAATCTTTTCTTCCAGAATGGTTCGCTGAGTAGCCGTTCGCTGCCGGATGACAGCGGTCTTTTGTTTGCGCTGTTGAGCAATGTTCTTTGTCCATTTGTCGGCAACGTCTTCCATCCGGAGCAGCCGTTGCTGTGAACGCTGTTTCCACTGCCCCCTGAGACTTCGGGCATTACTGAAGTTTTGCAGCATGCGTCCGAAACCGGCGCGAAGTTGATTCTGAACGATTGTCAGGCAGGTCACAGAAACGAAGGATGCAGCTGCGCAACCGCACAGTCCCGCAATCAGCATCCATTGCCAGTCCGGAGACGCCAAATCAGGGTTGAGCAGGCTGCCGGGTTGTACCTTGATCAGCAGAACCGGAACAAAGACAAGCAGAGCCGGCACCAGTGACAGGAACCATAGATGTTTGCCGCAAATCCACCGTGGCAGTGGTTTCGATTCCAGTCGACCGGCCTCCGCCAGCAGTTCGTCTCCGGACTTACGAATGACATCCGACAGGCTGGCATCATCTGTGCTGAAGGATTCCGGCGAAGGTGTCTCAATCTGTACTGATGTACGGCACTCGGCTAAAAACTGATGTGTCCGATTGATTTGTTTTTCCAGCACATCGAAACGTTGCTCCATGGCACGTTTCCGGCTGTGGAAAGTGTCTTTATCGCGTTCCAGTCGGTCGATCGGACTATCAGTGACATCGTCCAGTACTGACTGCAGAACCCACAACTCATTCTGTTCCTGTTCGGCAAGGCGCAGCAACTGTTCTGTGATTTCGCTGATTTGAATTTCGGAAGTTTGTGTCTGCTGTGCACGAAAGGATTCGGCCTGACTATGCCGGTCAAGCTGCAGTGTTTTGCGCTGTTGTTCAGCCCATATCTGCAGATTACGAGTTTCCTGGCGCAGCTGGGCTGTCTCCTGCTGCCGGATTTCGTGCAGACGTTGTTTTCTGATTCCCTCAAATCCTGAGAGTTGTGTCTGGAGTTCTGCCAGATCTGTCCGTGCCGTTTCACAGACAGAGACAGCCCGAGTCAGAATCTCAAGCTGCCGCTGCATCATGTTCTCATTTAGTTTCATGGCACATCCCGCCGCCGGATCCTGCGGAAAATGATGCAGTTTTGTTTGTCATCTGAAGACATATCCCGGTCGAACGTCCGAACAAATGTCAGGATCTGTCCATCACCAGTCGCTGCAAATGTTTTGCAGCAACAGTGGAGTCGTGGTCACCCTGCATCGATCAATCTCTGTTTTTCTTAGGCATCAATGATAATCCACGAGCCGTGTCCGCAGCCTGTCATTCACAAAGATGTGTCGGACTCGCGCCTATGGGAACAGTCTCGTTCTGCCCGACCTGTTACTTCCGACATTTTATGGACGGCATCCAGCATCAGAGAAACCTGATTGTGAATTGGAATCAGATAATCTTCTTCCACGGTTTGACTGACTGGATCTGACCAGTGTTCTTTGGTCTGCTGCCAGGTATGTTCCAGTCGGGTGAGAGCATCTGCCAGTCGGGCCGCCGGGGATATAAAGTCTGCTTTTCTCATCACGCATCCTTCGATAAATCATCAGTTGCTGGTGACGGGTCTTTGTCGGCGAACCGTGAGTGAGCGTCCGTTGTTTCCGGTTCAACTGACGAATCACCGTTGCCGGCAGGCGGTTTGGAATATTTTGACGGATCTCCGAAGTCGAGTTTCGAAGGAGACCAGTCGGGCAGTCTGACGTCACGGTAGTCGTCCAGATGTTCGACCGCGTTTTGCAGTAGTATGATGAGTCGCGGGACATCACGTTCCAATGTTTGAATCAACCGGACCGAACGACCGTGATATTCGTCGGCTTCCTGGCGAGCGCTGATTGTCCAGCGTTTGACCACTCCCAGTTGCTGTTGCGCGAACAGTAACTGCTGTTTGCACTTCTGCAGATGCTTCTGTTCCTGAAAGCAGGTCGGACGAAAATCTCCTGTACGCCGCATACGGCACTGATGCAGCATCACCCGGGCTTCGGCGTGTCTGCGATCACACAATTCAGACTCTCGTTTCCAGAATCCGGGTCGATTATGTTCCAGCCAGTCAATGACGCCGCGTATTTCCGATTCCAGTCGTGTCACGCAGAGTTGCGCTTCTTCTCGAAACTGCACCACAGCCGCGGCAAACCGGCGGACTGCATCAATTGATTTGACATTAGCAGATTGAGGCATGGGCTTCGGGCGAGAGCAAATGAGTTGAGTGCAGGCGAATAATCATCACCATGGGGTGCTATTGCTGCTGCAGATATTCTTCAATGAGCTGAGCCTTGCGGACCAGAAAAGGAATGTAGGCTTCATTCATTTCTACGAAACGTCCTACGGCTTTCATGCTCTGTCGGAAATCTTCGGTGAATTTGAGGTGTTCCTGATCTCGCCACGTCTGAGACAACGTATTCAATTGACCACCGATTGCGGCAGACCGGTTATTGAGCTCTTCGTTAAAATGTCTCAAAGCCTGAGCAAACCGGCGCAATTCTGCGGGATCAACAATCGCCTGAGTCATCAGGGTATCCTTGGTTGAATTAGACAGGTATGTCGGGACTACCGGATACAAACGGAATTCAGGCCCGTTCGTACGCGAAAAACCCACAATTTACCATCTCCTGCCCCTTTTGAAGTCGTGAAACCTTCAACCGGGATCCGATCACAGCCGTGTAACCGTTACCATGCTTTCGCGAACTTCCGCCAGCGAACAGCGTATCCGTCGATCACTGTGAGATATCGCCGCCGGTGCAGATGTGGATTCCATGCCGACGGATAGCCGGTAAACTTGCAGCCACAGATGATCGTGTTTTACGTGTTTTGGTCCGTTTCAGGTTGTGATGTGGTTATGAGTTCTTCTGAGAGACATACGGTGGTGATCGGTGGTGGGGTGATCGGTGGGTTCTGTGCGTGGTACCTGCGAAAGACGGGACGGCGCGTGACAATCGTCGATCGCAATGAATTTGGTGCCGGTTGTTCTCACGGCAATTGTGGTTATGTCTCCCCAAGTCACATTTTGCCACTGACGGCACCAGGGCAGATTCGACGTGGTCTGAAAGGGATGATCAGCCGGAATGCTGCGTTAAGAATACGGCCTCGATTGTCGCCATCCATGTGGGCGTGGATGTTTAAGTTTGCGAGTCGGTGTAATCGTCGTGACATGGTCAGTGCCGGACGAGGACGTCATGCGATCCTGGAATCCTCGCGGCGTCTGTATCAGGGAATCATCGAAGATGAGAAATTGAATGTTGAATGGAAGACCGACGGACTGCTGTTTGTTTTTCGGGATCATTTGGGATTCGAGAATTACGGTGAAACAAACCGGTTGTTGACGAAAGAATTTGGGGTTCCCGCAGAACCGGTTGAAGGCGCCGATCTTACAAGGCTCGAACCCGCACTGAAGCCGGGAATAGCAGGCGCGTGGCACTATCCCAATGACGCCCACTTGCGACCGGACAGAATGATGTCAGAACTGAAACGCATCCTTCTGAATGCGGGTGTGGAGATCATCGGCCAGACGGAAATGAAAGAATTTGTCGGGTCCGGTCAAAACATTACTCACGTTCAAACACAGTCAGGTGCGATTGCCGCGAATGAATTTGTTGTGGCGACAGGGCCGCTGACTCCTATGCTGAACAGGGTTCTGGGTTGTCGGATTCCTATCCAGCCTGGCAAGGGGTATTCGATTACCATGGCACGTCCCCAGGTCTGTCCGCGTTATCCGTTGCTGCTGCAGGAGGCGCACGTGGGGATCACGCCATTTGACACCGGCTACCGGATTGGCAGTACGATGGAGTTCGCAGGTTACAACTCCGAACTCAGTCCGGGACGACTGCAGTATCTGCGCGACGGTGCGGCGCAGTATCTGGTGGAGCCACTGGCGGAACCAGTGAACGAAGAATGGTTTGGCTGGCGCCCGATGACCTGGGACGGGTTGCCTTACATCGATCGTACACCGCGTTTCAACAATGTCTGGGTTGCTGCGGGCCACAATATGCTGGGCCTGAGTATGGGGGCCGCGACCGGCAAACTCATGACGGAACTGATCACGGGACAACCACCACATATCAGTCCGGAACCTTACAGAATTGGCCGCCGCTGAACCGCTAGGACTGACTACAGACGTTCCCTGTGTCTGTTAAGGGCAATAGAAACGCAGTAGGGAATTTGCAATTCCGTTTACATGTTTTGTTTGTTTGGCGTACGGCAGATAAGGATCCTTCGGCGCGCCGTGCGCACTATTCCGGTACGAATTCACCTATGGTATACCTTGGGCATCCGGCAGTCAGATTCCCAGCGATGTTTTGAAGCTTCAGGGGGATTCGTCAGTAAACTGACAATATCAGTTGGCAGGATCCAGAATTCGGGCCAGGAACGTAATGATGAATGATTCATTCCCGCGAATAACGAGCCGTCGAATGCAGTTCGAAGGCGGATCTGCGATCGGTACCAGCAACCGCTGGGAGAAAAGTCAGTATTGTTCAATTCTGACCCGAGCCGGAATTGTTGGTTGTGGTGTCTACGATATGGAATCGGCTGCGACGTTCGACCAGGCAATTGCGATTGCTCGGGGAACGCCTGCAAATCCACTGGTTGAACCGGAAGATCTCCTGGATGCAAAGATCGTTGATGCCAGTCCCAGGGCGAGGTCATTTGGTATTGAAGTGGGAATGACGGGTCGGGAAGCCACTGAAATCATGCTGTCGGTTTATCCGAAGAAGCCGGATGTTGCTGGTTCACCGGTGCACGTCAAATTTCTTGACCACGTTACGATTATCGTGGAAGACCTGGAACGCAGTCGCAGATTTTATACCGACGTCCTTGGGATGCAGGTTGTGGAGCGTCCGGACTTTTCATTCGACGGAATGTGGCTGAACGCCGGGGGAACTCAGGTTCATCTGATCCTCGATCATCCCGAATGTGCTGATCCGGGATATCCAAACATGCACGGGGAAACCCTTCCTGGCCGGGTTCATCACTTTGCTTTTGAGGTCGATGATGCACACGCTGCCGCCGATCGTCTTAAAGAACATGGTGTCACAATCCAGGGTGGCCCGGTGCCCCGTCCGGATGGCTGCATTCAGGTCTGGTTCTTTGATCCGGACGAACATATCGTCGAAGTGTTCCACAAAGTGTAGTCTGCACAGATGAATCGGAGATGATGCGACAGGCGAGGGGTCTCGGTTGATCAACAGATCTGACTCTTACCTCACGTTGAAATGCCGCCCGGTGACTGTCCGTCCCGAGTCGTCACTATGTGTTTTTGACCGTTCATAGTCCGAGATTTTAGGTGTAGGAGACACCTCGAATCGGACGGCTTCACCGTTGCTACGCAAAAAAGGACAGATCTCGTGCCTCTGACATGATTCACGCTGAAGCCGGTTCGTGTTTTATATGGGAAACGTTAATAACCGGGGACGAAGAATCACGGCTCGTTTATCTGCGTACGGCTCCGGAATGTTCCAGTAACTGCTCAAGCACATCATAAGGTTGAGCACCGGCTGCGGCGTGTTGTCCGGCAACAAACGTGGGGACCGATGTCACACCAAGCTTCCGTGACCGTTCCCAGTCCTGGTCAACGGCTGATCGATAATGTCCGGTGCTCAATTCGTCACGGCAGACGGATTCCTGCACTCCCATGCCGCTTGCGATTTCAATGAGATTTTCAATCAGGGCGATGTTGATTCCGTCTGCGAAGTACGCTTGGAAAAGTCGGTTGTGGATCTGCTCTCCGTCCGGCTGTGTGACCATAAATGCGGCGAATTCCTGGGCAAGACGGCTGTTATAAGTCATCCTGCGGTCCCCGTATGGCAGACCTTCGATTTCCATCAGTTGTTTCATGCGGACCTGCGCTGCCGAAATATCGATGCCACGACCGGCGAACAACTGTTCCAGTGTCATTCCTTCCGTTGGTGTTTTCGGGTGCAGTGGAAAATGGACGAAGCGAATATCGATGTCCCACTCCGTTCGCAGGCGTTCAATACGCACGGTACTGAGATAGCACCAGGGTCATATGTAGTCAGAAAAGACTTCCAGAACGAATCGATTCATACCGTGTTTCTTTGCATCTGACATGTGGAATGATTGTCTTACGTGGACGGACGACCAGACTACAGGCCGGCCTCACTTTCGGCGTCACCGGTGCTGACTACGCCAAAATCCCTTTGACGACACTTCCGTGTACATCGGTCAGGCGGAAGTCGCGTCCCTGGTGCCGATAGGTCAGACGTTCGTGATCGATTCCCAGCTGCTGCAGAATTGTCGCATTCAGGTCATGGATGTGTACGGGGTTTTCCACGATGTTGTAGCTGAAGTCGTCCGTCTTGCCGTATTCGGTCCCGCCTTTGATTCCCGCTCCGGCCATCCATTTGGTGTAGCATCGAGGGTGATGGTCGCGCCCATATTTTTTCCTGGACAAACTACCCTGGCAATAAATTGTACGTCCGAATTCTCCACCCCAGATCACCAGTGTGTCTTCCAGCAGGCCGCGCTGTTTGAGGTCCTGGACGAGGGCATAACATGGCTGATCGATGATGCGACACTGACGCCGGATGTCTTTGGGAAGATTGCTGTGCTGATCCCACTTGCGGATAAAAATCTGGGTGAACCGAACGCCACGTTCGGCCATACGGCGTGCCAGCAGGCAATTTGCTGCGAACGTCCCGGGCGTGGAGACGTCCGGACCGTACAGTTCCAGTGTCTGCCTGGATTCACCGGAAATGTCGGTCAATTCCGGAACCGATGTCTGCATACGATAGGCCATTTCATACTGAGTAATACGAGACTGAATTTCGGGATCTCCGACTTCATCGAATCTCTGGCTATTCAGCAGCATGAGTTCATCCAGCATACGCCGTCGCATGGACTCGGACATACCATCGGGGTTAGACAGATACAGGACCGGATCACCGGTTGACCGCAGGCTGACTCCCTGGTGTCGGGTGGACAGAAAACCGGATCCCCACAGCCGCGAATACAGAGCCTGTCCCCCGAAACTGCCGTTGACTGTGGAGTGCAGTACCATAAACGCCGGCAGGTTTTGGTTCAGGCTGCCCAGACCATAGGAAAACCACGCACCGGTACTCGGACGACCAGGCAACTGAC
This sequence comes from Fuerstiella sp., assembly GCA_022447225.1. Taxonomy (NCBI): domain Bacteria; kingdom Pseudomonadati; phylum Planctomycetota; class Planctomycetia; order Planctomycetales; family Planctomycetaceae; genus Fuerstiella; species Fuerstiella sp. Next base: position 219,937 of record JAKVAZ010000011.1, read on the forward strand.
TGCCGGTTTGAATGTAGGTGATTGCCGGATCGTGATTGATCGCTTCCGTGTGAATCGTCTTAATCACTGCCAGATCGTCCACCATTTTCCCGGTATACGGTAAGAGTTCACTGACCTGCATTCCACAGTCGCCGTGCTGTCGAAAACGAAAGGTCGATGGCGCAATCGGAAAACGTTTTTGCCCCGAAGTCATTGTGGTGATACGCTGGCCGTTGCGCACTGAGTCTGGCAAGTCTCTGTCGAACCAGTCATTCATCATGGGCTTGTAGTCCCACATGTCCAGCTGAGACGGCGCACCGGACATGAACAGATAGATCACACGTTTTGCCCTCGCAGCAGAGTGCGGCAGACCCGGAAGTCCACCGGCTGGATCTGCGGAAGCCGCAGTGTTGTCTGCGAATAGCTGAGGATTGACCAGCGAACCCAGAGCTGCGGAACCGATTCCGGTTGACGTTCGGCCAAAGAAGTGTCGCCGGGTTTCGAGGAGCTCTGTTTCTCGGATGGGATGCATGGGTGAACCTTTTTCCGACCACACGAAAACACAAACAACAGGACTGGTGGTGACGTTTGGTCTTTCTGAAACATTTGGAACCGGAACTGGACAACGATCAGGACATTCAGGCTGATCGGGTTTTGTTCGCAGTCATGAGTGATTCATTTCTTCTGCTATTCCTTTGTCACTGTTTCACTCAAATTCAGCAGCAGGTGAGTCACCATGGACCAGGCAGCCAGTTCATCAGGATCGAGCTGTTCGTTGCGAGGTGACTCGCCGGCCGACAACAGCTTTTCAGCTGCTTTGGAGTCATTTCTGAACTGAGTCAGACTCTGGTGGAACAGACGTGTCAGTGATCCCTGTTCCGCAACATTCGGACGTCGGTTCAATACCGAACGGAAAGCGAATACCGCACGCTCGTCGACGCTGGAATCACTTTCGGTCATCACACGTTCGGCGAATTTACGAGCCGCCTCGACGTACTGCACGTCGTTCATGAGTACCAGGGCCTGCAGTGGAGTATTAGTGCGTGCCCGGCGAACCTGACACGTTTCACGATCGGGAGCGTCAAATGTGGCCATTGACGGGGGAGGAACCGTTCGTTTCCAGAAGGTGTACATGCTGCGACGGAAGAGCTTTTCACCTTTGTCCTGAACGAAGGTGGCGGTGTTGCTGCCGCCAAAACCGACGGGTTTCCACAGCCCGGCCGGCTGGTACGGCTTAACACTTCGCCCACCAATCGTCTCAGTCAGCAATCCACTCACGGCCAGCGCCTGGTCGCGAATCACTTCGGCATCCAGTCGAAATCTGGGGCCGCGTGCCAGGAAACGATTTTTGGGATCTGCCGCCAGTTTTTCGGGTGACACATGTGAGGCCTGTTGATAGGTCGCCGACATCACGATCTGCTTCAGCATTCGTTTTACGTCCCAGCCGGATTCAATGAAGTCCACGGCCAGCCAGTCCAGCAGTTTTGGATGAGACGGATGTTCACCCTGAACTCCAAAGTCTTCAGATGTTTTTACCAGGCCGGTACCAAAGAACTGCTGCCAGAATCGGTTCACTGTCACACGCGATGTAAGCGGATGCTGTGGCTGAACCAGCCATTGCGCCAGCCCAAGCCGATTGGAGGGGGCATTTTCAACAGGAGGAGCCAGCCATACGGGGACCGTCGATGACACCGGTTGGCGCTTTTCGGTGTATTGTCCTCGTTCCAGCACATGAGCCTGCCGCGGTTCCAAACGGTCTTCCATCACCAGTGTGGCGGGAATCGCGTTTTCCAGGTCATCCAGTTTGGTTTCGAGGTTTGTCTGTCGTTTCAGTGGTGCGTCCAGCTGTATCCGTGAATCCGGATTTACGTATTTGAGATAATAGTGAGTCAGTTGTTCGGTTTGTTCGGGCGTTCGTTCGGCATTGTCAATATCCAGAACCTGCTGGATTTCATCCGGAAGCCTGGTGTGATTTGTCTTTGTGCGAAACTGTTCCCAGGCATACAGAGAACGCTTTTGTTCCGCAGAAAGCGACGGGTGTACGATTCCGGCGGTGTCCCAGTGAACGGTGCCTCCGACCTGTGTAAAGGCCCAGCCATTGAGTTCGGACCCGAACACCAGGCCCACGGCTTCGGCAGAGACTTCCAGGCGTACCCATTTTCCGGTTTCCGGCAGTTCGCCCATGTGCCGGTTTGAGGCATCATTTTTCCCGGCCCCGTGTGCTTTGTCCGCTCCCCAGGTGGCACGATGTTCCCACGTGCCGTCATTGAACTGCAACTGCAGCGTCAGCGGTGGATTTTCAGGATCCAGGTACGCCCAGGCAAACAGTTTTGTCTGCCCCGGAAGTTTCAGTTTTTCGGTCGGGTCGGTGAACAGGTGCTGGGTGATTTCATTGCTTCGACCGGTACGCACCGCAGATTTTTTGCCGCTGTGTACCGGATGATCAGGAGCTTCCACGAACTGCCACGGAGTGTCACCAGCCGGTTTTGCCCCGGCTGGTATTTCGTCATCGACCCAGACGAACTCTTCTTCGGTCAGGGCACCCAAAGGTTCCGTCGGCTTCGGATCGGCGTAGTTGATTTTGGCCAACAGAGTGTCGATTTGACTGCCGGCAGCAGCCAGTTCTTCACGGTACTGCTTTTGGTGCTTCTGCTGCTTCGCCGTTGGAACTTTGACAATCGGGGGCGGCAGCAGAGCGTTCCCGTCCATGGCTCTTTCGGTGAGGCTGAAGAAGTAGGAGAACAGCTGATAGAATTCTTTCTGCGTGATCGGATCAAACTTATGATCATGACACGCGGCGCAGCCGGCTGTCAGACCCAGCCAGACCGTGGATGTGGTTTCAACACGATCGACTGCGTAGCGCACGTAGTATTCATCATCGATGGAACCACCTTCGCTGGTTGTCACGTTACATCGATTGAATCCTGTTGCAACTCGTTGACTCACTGTGGGGCCGGGTAGCAGATCTCCGGCGATTTGTTCGATCGTAAACTGATCAAACGGCTGATTATCGTTGAAGGATCGGATCACCCAGTCGCGATACGGCCAGATCGATCGTTCGTTGTCGAAATGCAGACCGTGAGTGTCTCCGTATCGAGCGGCATCCAGCCAGATACGCGCCATGTGTTCCCCGTATTGTTCGGAATCCAGTAAACGATCCACAACACGTTCAAACGCCTTGTCGGATTCATCAGCGAGAAACTGATCGACATCCTGAATCGTGGCAGGCAGCCCCGTCAGGTCCAGGGTTACTCGACGGATCAGTGTTTCCTTCGAAGCCCGATGTTCGGACGCCAGACCGATTGTCTTCAGTTTGGCATGGATAAAGTTGTCGATGGCGTTGTTTGTTTGCCGGTTTTCCGTCACCGGCATGATGTTCGGTTTCTTTGGTGTCTGAAAGGCCCAGTGCCCCGACCATTCGGCTCCGCCATCAATCCATTCTTTGATCAGGCCAATCTGTGTTTCGCTCAGCTTCTTTCCTGAATCCGGAGGTGGCATCTTCAGATCAGGGTCATCGGAGGAGACACGCACGAACAACTCACTGTCCCCGCTGTTTCCAGGCACAACTGCAGTCAAACCGGACGCCAACGCAGTCACTGCCGATTCGTGTTTGTCCAGCCGTAATTCGGCCTGTCGATTGGCTTCATCCGGACCATGACACTTGAAACAGTTGTCGGACAGCAGTGGCAGGATATCGCGACTGAAGTCCACACCGGAGTGGGTGACTTCAGCCGATGTTCCTGCAGGCGATAATATCAGCAGACAAATTAAAATTAAGTTTTTTCGAATCATCTTAACTGTGCTCAACACGCGTGATGACCACGCTATCCGAAGGAAAAAAGGAGTCATTTATCGACCATGGCAAAAAGGTGTGCAAACCGACTCCTGATGGACTGGCTACAGTCGGTCCATCTGATCAACTGCCGGAAAAGACTCCTGACCTGGTTATGTGCCTGGTTTATTTCGTTTCTTCAAGTGTGATGATTTGACTGATATCGACTCCTTTACTTCGAAGTCTTTCCGCAATGGCCAGGGTCGCTTCCGCAGCCGTTTCCTGCAATTCAGGAAGCTTTTGTGCGTTCACCGTGACTTTGAGTCCCTCGATGTCCGGACGGAGTACGAGAACATCCAGGGCCAGCGTTTGTTCCTCGGTCCGAATGGCCGTATCGATGGCCTGACGGCACATTTCAGCACGCTCTTGTCCTCTCGCAAATTTTCTCGCCAGTCCCAGATAACCTCGTAACCCGCGGATTCTGTATTTGTTTTGCGGGGATGTCTGTGCCAGATCAAGCAGGATGGGTGCTGCGGTGAGGTTATTCCACTTACCAAGCAAACGACTTGCGGTGTCCTGCTGTTCCGGATCCCGACTTTTTGCGGCTTGTGCAAGTGTTTCAAGTGCCCTGCTTCCGCCGACTTCACTGACGATTTCAAGAAGTGTTGTTTTTGTGCCTGGCGATGATCCGGATACGGCATTCTTAAGTTGAGTGGCACATGTGTCACGGTCCGGCATGCGGACGCAGGCTGCTCTGAGCGCCCGCTCAGCCACGGTGAGATCTTCGGGGTGTGTTGGTGCGACAACCTGAGAGATCAGCACAGAGAGTTGATTGAGTGTCACGGTTTCACCCAGAGCGATCAGGGCCGCATGACGGACAGTTTCATCAGTATGTTGCAGGGCTGTCAAAACGTCCGGGACTGCATCGACACGTCTGCGTCCGACCAGCTCCAGCATCAGCGGGTCACTGTCGCGTCCCGATTGTTGCAGACGTTTCACGATCTGTGCGTCGATGTTTTGACCTGGAAGAACTGCAATCGTATCCCTGGCGGCCTGTGACAGGTCGGCATCATTCTCAACGGCAATTTCCAGTAAGGGTGACAGGCAGGAATCGTTTCCAACTCGTTCCAGAGCATCGAGCGCCGAAAGCCGAACCAGTTTTGGGCCCTGTTGGGCGGATGTCAGAACTGCATCCAAAACCAGTGTGTCGGGACGGTCGGCCATCGCCTGAATGATCAGCGCTGTTCGTTTGGGTGTTGCCTGCCGGATCTCAGCTGCCAGGGTTCTGTCGAGCTGGTCGCCAGGAAATTCACGGGCCGTACCGAGAGCCAGCTGGAACAGCTTCTCGTCTGATGATCGCAGGATTTCCAGCAACAGAGGAATACCGTCCTGAGCACGAGCCAGAATGGCACCGCGGGTCGCTTCAATGATTCTTTGAAGGGGAACGTCGGCGCTGCGCACCTCATCGTAAATCTCTGTGGCCGCGATGGAATTGCCTTCAGCGTGAAGTCGCTCGGCACACAGAACACAGCCTTCAGCAATTGCCGATCGGACGGTATCGGATGCTGATGCCAGCGAAGAACGAAGTGACTCTGTGGCTGCCGGAGTTCCAATATGTCCCAGAGCAACGGCTGCGGCAGAAGCGACGTCTTCATTTGAATCCTGCAGCTTTACTGTAAGAGATTCAACAGCGCCTGCATCTCGACGAACACCAATCGAATTAATCGTGCCGATCAGCAACCGTCCTTCCAGTGAGTCCGCTGCAGTCCGCAGCGCTTCATCAGCCGCCTGCCCCGGAATCGCTTCCAGAGCAATTCTGGCCCAGGAAGAGAACTTCGGGCTGTCCAGCAGTTTGGCCAGTTCCGGGACGGCTTCACTGGATCCGTAGATGGCCAGATTCTTGCAGGCGATCGCCTTTTCTGCACCGGGAGCATCAGATCTGAGGACGGTCAGCAGTTTGTACTCACGGGATGATTCGGGACTGTCAACGGCTTGTGCCGGTAAAACAGTGACGATGTACATCGAAGTCAGAACCGTGATACCTGCGGTGAAGTGAGTACAGGTGAGACTTGTATTCATTGAGGTGTCCGTATCCGTATGCGTCTGGAAAATGTATCAGGTTGTTTTCGATGACCGGCTAGCCTGTGCGACGTGTGTGGTCGAACGTCACAGCCGGCAGATGCCTCCCTGTCCTGTGCAGATCTTACAGCCGCCATGGTTCCCGAAGTGCTTCTGATCTCAGACGATTGGCCTGCACGTCATCGATGAACTCGTGTGCCACGTTGTCGTACTTCACCTGGCGATCCAGATGCAGTGCGATATTTGCGGCGTGACAGGCGATATGTGCGTTGCACGCCGCCAGGGCATTGCCTTTGGTGAGGCCTCGGGTTTTCACACAGTCCAGAAAATCCCGGACATGGAATGTTGCCGGATAACCACCGATTTCGTCCACACGTCGACCTGCCAGCAATTCCGGAGAACTCAGAACCATTTTGCCGCTGTCACCCGCTTCGACCCAGCCGGTTTCTCCTTCGAACCGAACCGGGCAGGAACCCAGAGGAATCCAGCCGGTCTCCCGAAAAATCAGTTCAGTGCCGTTTTCATATCGAGCGACCAGTTCGCCGTTTTTTGGTGCATCATAGACCACCGGTGGCAGGCAGTCGTCGACGGCCCACTGGCAAAGATCCACACAGTGCGAACCCCATTCGAGCACACCGCCGCCGACCAGCCCCCCGCCCTTTTCGAAATTGAATCCGTCCAGGTGCGCGGAGTTGAATGGTCGCCATGCGGCTGGCCCGAGGTACATGTCCCAGTCCACGACTTCTTTATCCGGTTCCGTTTCGGGGACCAGCCAGCCGCTCATCATGGCCTGCATCCCGGCCGGGTGGGCGTAGACTTTTTTGAGTTTGCCCAGTTTTCCTGTGCGAGCCAGCTCACAGGCAAAAGCAAAGTGAGGAAGATTTCGTCGCTGAGTTCCCGCCTGAAACACTCGCCCCGTGCGTCGCATCGTATCAGCCAGAATCAAACTCTGGCTGATGTTCTTCGTGACCGGCTTTTCGCAATACATATCCTTCCCGGCTTTGGCAGCGGTCATAGCAGCTGTGGCATGCCAGTTGGGGCCGGTGGCAATCAGCACTGCGTCAATATCACTGCGGTCGAGGATGTCACGAAAGTCACGATAAGTATCGCAGTTCTGATTCCCGTAGTGGTCATCAACGATCTTTTTCACTTCCCCCCGGCGTTTCTGCTTGATGTCGGCAACCGCTGTAAACTGGACATCGTTTTCCTGAAGAAAACAGCCCAGGTCATAACCGCCCCGGCGACCGATACCGATGCCGCCGACCACGATACGTTCACTGGGAGCGACGGCGCCGTTTCGTCCCAACGCTGAACCAGGGATAATCATGGGGGCTACGGCGGCCCCGGTCGCGGTTGCTGCGGATTGCAGAAAATGACGGCGAGGAACCTGTGTGGTCTGTTTCGACATGGACGGCTTCCTTCGGTATTAATTACTGCAAATGATTGAGAATTCAGTGTTTCGGTACCGGACTCACCGGCCGGAATTCGATTGATGTCTGTCAAGGAGGGGACCGGGCTGCGACAAGTACACGCACTTTAATCGACCGGGCACACTTCGCACAGCAGAATTCTGTTGCGGATCGATGATCACAAAAGACGTTGCCGCAGCCCGTGGTTGTCCGGCATTCGGTGATGGGTTTTGCCAATATTTGTTTGTGTCCCTGTCGTACGCTGACAACCCAAACCTGTCAGAAATAACTCAGATATTGCTGAGACCTGCAGCCGCTGCTGGCCGGTTGCGGCTGCAGTGGCCTGTTGCGACTGTGAACACGGTGGCCGTCCCGGGGGTTTTGTTCGTGCCCGGCAAAGTCTATCGCCACAGAACCCTGCCGGAGTTTGTTTTCAATATAAAGTGTTTCCGGCTGGCTGTCGGCGAAACCTGTCAATCCTACGCGGCATACCCCATGACGCACGACGAACTGTCATGAGGTCCAGAGGCTCTCGAAAATCCATTGTTATTCAACTTGAAAACCAAAGATTTTGGCGCTGCTGAGTCGGAAATGGAGGAACACTGTTTTCCCGCGCAGTTCGGTCAGGTCGTCCTTGTTTTTCCATTTCAGGCGTCCATTAGTCTGGTCACCTGTGAATGGGATGCAATCGTCGAATGAGTATCCCGGTACCGCCCGTGTGGACCTGCGGCCGTATGGTTCATGCAGGGCAACTTCGATGCGGCCCGCCCGACTGGTGCGGGCATTGATGATGATCTGCTGACCATTGAAATCGTTTTCCAGCGACGACCAGAATTCCCCCCGTTCCGGCGCTTCAATTCCCGCAAGGCGATCGTCGTCCCACATGGCCCACGCGGTCTGAAATCCGTGTTCCGGTGGGTTTTCGTAAACACTGAATCCTTCATTGTGAGTATTCTTTGATCCGGAAATCGGCAATACGAGTTGGCCATCCGGCAGTCGGACAAGGTTCGGTCCGGCGTAAATACTGCCGCTGTCCCATTCGCCCGGTTTTCCGATGTCGATAATCGGTTCATGAGAGACCCAGTTCCAGGAGTAATTGTCGCGACTCACCGCCAGACGGATGTCAAGCTGGTCAGTGTCGTGGTGATAGATCGCCGGAAAGAGAAAACGGAGCGAAGGGGTATCGGGATGCCAGGTGAATCCGTTGGTGTAGTAATCGTCGAAGGGAGAGTCCTCAGGTCCCGGAGCCAGAAACACACGTGAGGGTGGCCAGTTACGAAAATCGTCCGTTTCGCTGCGCCCAATCGCTCGACCGGCAAGATGCCCCCGGAAGTAACCGACGTATTTCTTAAGGACCGGGTCCCAGGCGCCAACGTTTTGTGTGTCGTGGAAATACGTCAGCAGCGGGTCCGGCAGCGGTGTCCAGTGGTAGCCATCCGGTGAGACTGAACCGTAGAGGCCGTAGGAATAACGAGCCGGTTTATCTTCGCTGTTTGGTAATTTGCCAAACTTGAAGCACTTGTAGCGTTCCTGTTCTCCCGCAGAGGGGTCACGGAACACCGAAGTCTCACGGGCATGTCGAGTCACCAGATTGGTTGGCTTGTCATCGATGCGGTAGACATCCAGATCCGGCTTTGTCCATTGCACGCCGTCAGTGCTTTCGATGTAAGCCAAAAACGACTCAGGAGGGTCGTCCTCCTGGCCGCTGCTCTTCAGATGCTGTCTTGCTGCTTCGGTAAGAGTTGCGCTGTACCAAACCCGATATTTTCCGTCCTCATGGATGACTGTGGCATAACCTCCGACTCTGCGTTCCCACGGCTGATCGGCGTTCAGCCACGGCGCGCTCTTGCGGGCCTTCTCCACGGTGATGCTCACTCCGTATGGCAATTTGACACGCTTCAAACCATGCCCCGACAGATCCGCTATGATGTTCCAGTCGTCTTCCATCTTCTGTAACTCGGCTCTTCCGGCGTCGGAGAGTCGGGCGGGGTCGTACGTTGGTTCGAGACGACCGGTTTCCACATGGTGCCAGTCCGCGAACAATACTTCCGTACCGCCGGTGGACGAATCGTGGCGATCGTCGGCTGCTGCATGCAGTCCCAGGCTCATGAATATTGCAACCAGGACCAGCGTTCGGGTGCTTTGCGAAGTGTTCAGAATATGGAGTTTTTCTCGTCGAATCGTCAGACGACGCATTGTTGTTTCCTCGTTTCCGGGCATTTGCATAGGCAGACAGGTTCATCACAGTATCAGGCCGAACGGAGTCATGCCCGTGGCATCGAATAAAAAACAGTCTCCGTAACTGGATTTCTGTAAAGCGCATTCTGGTTCGACCTCCTATGACACACCAGTCAGAATGAGTATGACAATCGTGCCTGATGTGATCTGAAGTCCTGTTTTGCTGAGGATTGAACCATGCGCTGTGTTCTGATCGGATTGATTTCTGTGTGTTTGCTGTTCAGCAGACAGGCCTCCGCTGACCGGCCAAATGTTCTGTTTCTGTTTGCGGATGATCAGGCATTTGACACGGTACGCGCCACAGGCAACTCCGAGATTCAGACTCCCAATATCGACCGACTGGTGGCTCAGGGGACCACGTTCACTCATGCCTTCAATCAGGGAGGCTGGCATGGAGCGGTTTGTGTGGCCAGCCGCACCATGATGGTCACGGGCCTTAATCTGTGGAATGCCCGTCGGGCAGAGTCCGATCTGAACACGACCTGGGTGTCACAACACAGACTGTGGCCTCAGCTGATGTCGAGTCGGGGATACCAGACGTTCTTTTCCGGCAAGTGGCACGTGAAGGCTCCGGTGACTCAGCTGTTTGATGTGGTCCGGCATGTACGCAAAGGAATGCCTCAACAAACCGAATCCGGATACAACAGACCTTCGTCTGAGGATGACAGGAACTGGTTGCCTTGGGATCGCAGCCGTGGGGGATACTGGGATGGTGGAAAACACTGGAGTGAAGTGCTGGCCGACGACGGCGTTGATTATCTGAAGATGGCTGCCGACGACGAGCGTCCGTTTTTTATGTATCTGGCCTTCAATGCACCCCACGATCCGCGTCAGTCGCCTCAGGAGTTTGTTGACCGCTATCCGGCAGAGCAGTTGCAGCTGCCGGCGAACTTTTTGACGGAGTATCCGTGGGACATTGGCAGCAATCGGATTCGGGACGAACAGCTGGCCCCGTTTCCCAGAACGAAACATGCCGTAAAGGTCCATCGTCAGGAATACTATGCCATTATCACACACATGGATCATCAGATCGGGCGAATTCTCACTGCCCTTGAGGAAACCGGGCAGGCCGATAATACCTGGATTTTCTTTACGGCGGATCACGGTCTGGCCTGCGGGCAGCACGGTCTGCTGGGAAAGCAGAATATGTACGATCACAGCGTGCGTGTTCCGTTTGTGATCTGTGGTCCGGGAGTACCACAGGGTGCCAGAAACGGACACCGAATTTATCTGCAAAGTGTGATGGCGACCTCTCTGGAACTTGCGGGGGGCCCAGTGCCGGAACATGTTCAGTTTGAGAGTCTGATGCAGTCTGTGAAACAGAGTTCATCTGAAGTCACCGGGACGGTCAGTGCTGCGTATGTCGATGTGCAGCGAATGGTGACCGTGGGAAAACATAAACTGATTCTTTATCCAAAGATCTCCCGAAGGTTGCTGTTTGACCTGCAGGCCGATCCTCAGGAAACCCGCGATTTGTCGCAGGATTCTTCAACCCTGACACTGCAGAGGCAGTTGTTTGCAAAGCTGAGACAGCAACAGCAGCTCACAGGGGACTCTCTTGACATGATCACGCCGTATCCGGAACTGCTGCCTGAATCAGCCTTATAAGACCAGAGCGTCTGTCCGGATCTTCCGAAAACGGGTCAGACTTGGAGGCATTCTTAACCTGTGTTTGGCCGGGCCGTTGTTTCGTGTGAAGGTGTGACGTTCGACGGGCACAGTACTGGTTCCAGTTGATGTCTCTTAGGTATCACCGGTTTTTCCTGTTCTGTGACCGCCGTGATTGTCCTGCCGTTGTTTCGTGTCACAGTCCGTGGATCCCGGTCGCTGGTGCCGAAACGAAGATCCCGCTTTCTCTGGCCGTCGTTATTAAGCTCAGTGGTTCTTAACTTAGAGGTGCCCATGTCCACGGTGGTTGTGGATCTGGAGAACCGTTGCCGCCGCCTGAGACCGGAGATGTGATCCTGCGGTGTTAATCATGTGGCTCTTCCGGTTGTGCTGAATGTTTCCGTTCACAGTCACACGTATTGGTATTCGCCCGTGACCGTACAGACCCGCAGACGGTTCCTGGCACTTAAGTCTGTTTGCGGTGTTGTCGCGGAAAATGGTCACTGCCTCGATGCAATCCTTTCATGTCGGTAAACTGAAGAATCGACTACAGATGTAGTCGACTGTCTTCCCCGTTCATGAACGGGATTCCTCCCGTATAGAAATTTCATCAGGCTATGAGTCAGGTTGCTGCAGACGATGTGTCAGGGGCGATTCGGTCGCTGGAGACCGAAGGATACGTTGTGCTGGAAAACGCGGTGTCGGCCGATGTCGCTGCGGAACTGGGGGCATCGGTGATGAATGCTCCGCAGCGGGCTCCCGGGGTGACGGGTTACGAATTTGTGGTGTGTCTGCTGAATTACGATGTTCGGTTTCTGCAGCTGGCGATGCATCCAACTGTGCTGGCCCTGGCAGGACATTTACTGGCCGGTCGAACTGAGCCTGCGCCAAATGCGTTTGCCTGGCCGGCGGATGATCAGTTGAGACTGGGCTGCGTTGATGGTCTGGTGGCGCACGGCAGGAGTGATGCCGGATGGTGGCATATGGATTCACCAATGGGGCAGCTGAACCAGTCACGCCCGTTACCCGACTTTCCAATTTTGGTCAACGCGATCTGGATGCTGTCCGAATTCAGCGAACAAACAGGTGCGACTCGCGCCATTCCTGGCAGCCAGCGACACCGGCGATTGCCGCCTGCCACACAGGAATCTCTGGATGGCGAAGTCTTCTGTTGCGGATCGCCTGGAAGTGTGGCCATCATTCCCAACACCATGTGGCATGCAGCGGGTGCGAATCAGACCGAACAGCCTCGGATCGGTGTTGCCTGCAATTACCTGCCCTGGTGGGTGGGCCGTCTGACGATGGACATGTATCCCGTCAGTCGTGAAGTCTGGGAGACATTCCCTCCCGAAGCGCAGCGACTTACCAAACATCAGCTGGACTGGAATACGGACTTTCAGGGTGACCTGACAGAGGTGTCATCTGACAAAGACAGCAACGATGGATCCGGGAAGTAATTCAACCGAATCCGGTTGCCTGCTAAATGCGTGGCTTCGTTGGATCTGTCAGCCTGCTGCCGATTTCAGATACGGCCTGAGGTGCCTTAGGATTTACAGCAGATTGAGGTGCACAGCTGCGGACGAGTGAGGATCGAGACTGACTGATTTGTGATATCGAAAATTTAACAGTTGAACCAGGGAGTTGAATCTATGAAAGAATTCAGGATCGCAGTTTATCCGGGTGACGGGATTGGCCCCGAGGTTGTTCATGAAGCGCTGCGAGTTGTGGATGCGATCGAGAAGAGTGACGGACAGTTCTCTCTCTCAAAAACGACGTTCTCCTGGGGAGTGCAGCACTGGGATAAAACCGGACGTGTGGTTCCGGAAGATTTTCTTGAGCTGTTACGGCCGTTTGATGCGATCTTTCTTGGTGCGGTAGGCTGGCCGGAAAAAATACCGGATCACGTGACTCTGGATCCTCTCGTACAAATTCGTCAGACATTCGATCAATACGCCTGTGTGCGTCCGTCACGTCTGTATCCCGGTGTGCAGTCTGCTCTGTCGCAAAAATCTTCCGAAGATATTGATCTGGTTGTGATTCGTGAGAACTCCGAGGGCGAATACGTGAATCTTGGTGGCAGGTTCCGGCGAGGACATTCAGACGAACATGCGATCCAGACGGCCGTTCATTCCCGGCGGGGTGTGGAACGAATCCTGCGGTTTGGGTTTGAAATGGCGAGGACTCGTCGGAAACAACTCACGATGATCACCAAATCCAATGCCCAGAGATTTGCCTATGTGCTGTGGGATGAAATTCTGGACGAGCTCCTGCCGGAGTTTCCCGATGTGGAAGCTTCTCGTCAGCATTGTGATGCGGCGATCATGAATCTGGTTCGTCAGCCCGAACAGTTTGACGTCGTTGTTGCCTCCAATCTGTTTGGTGATCTGCTCACCGACCTCGGTGGAATCATCGGCGGCGGACTGGGACTGGCACCCAGTACGAACACGAATCCGGAGCGTCGTTTTCCGTCGATGTTTGAACCCGTTCACGGGTCGGCTCCGGACATTGCCGGTCAGGGAATCGCCAATCCCGTGGCTGCGGTGCTGAGTGCGGCCATGATGTTCGACCACTTGATGCTTCCCCAGGCCGCTTCCAGAATTCGTGCTTCTGTGGAACGAACGCTGGCGGAGGGCCATAAAACGCCGGATCTCGGTGGACGTCTGACCACGCAGGAAATGGGTGACAGATTAGTGGAGAATCTGGATTAACCGCTGCTCCGGAACGCCCGTTGAGTTGCTGATGATGTGGCTGTGGACGCGTCTGGTGACTTCTCCGAGTGTATGCCGGGAATGGAACCGGCCTGGTTCAGAGTTGTTGATTCGACAATGTTTACCCCCAGGCTGATGGGTGGCTGTCGGTTTCCTGAATCCTCTGACGGGACCTGCCCGATGGAAGCTGTTAGTGACTGATAATCTCGCAGTGGGGTAACGTGTTTTGCAGACTTCGTACGTCCGCCTCGGTTGCCGTCGAATTCGTCAGTCGCAGGTGAACGAGATTCCGAAGTTGATGGATGTGCTTTAATCCCGCGTCAGAGATTTTTGCTCCCACCAGATTCAGGTGAGTCAGTTGAGTGAACAGTCCCAGTGTTTCCAGGCCCTGATCTGTGATGTTGGTCCCGGAAAATCCTTCTGAATAGAGCAATTTCAGTTGTTGCAGATTTTTCAGCGGTGCCAGGTGTCGAAGCCCGTCGTCCGTAATTGGCAGCAGGCTTAAATCCAGTTCTTCCAGCCTTGTGAGTGGCTTGAGGTGCTGTAATCCGTCATCTGAGATGAGATTACCGGAAAGGTTGAGCCGTTCGAGATCCTGCAGTCCGGAGAGGTGTTCCAGACCGGCGTCGGAAATGCGATCCTGTTCAAAGCCCGTTTTCCGGAGTACCAGGGCGCGAAGTGTCTTAATTTGACCAAGGGCTTTGCAGCCGGCGTCAGCCACATCGTCGCACACTTCCAGGTTCACGGCCGTGAGTGCCGGAGCGGTTGCCAGTTGTTCGAGACCAGTCGCAGAAATCGATGTTGCTGTGGCGATCAGTACTGCCAGTGTGTTCGATTTTCCGAGATAAGCGAAACCACGATCAGTGACATGTGGGCACGATTCCAGATTCAGTCCGACGAGATTGTTCAGCGCGGAGATCTGTCGCAAACCGGAATCGCTGATTTGTGTTCCTGCGAGGATGAGAATGAAGGGGGATGTCTGCCGGTTGAGCCGGCGGAGTCGGTCTTTTTCGATTGAGCCTGTGGAATCGAGTTCCGTATCAGTTAACGTGATGACCGGAACAGAAGATTTGGATGTGTCTGCCTGACGGATGAATCTGAAAAAATTACGAGTGTTATCATTATTTTCTGTCACGGCCGGCGTCGGTGGGGACTGCGAATTCTCAATCGGCTGCAGTCGACGCAGGTCATGGACCCACAGGTCGTCTTTTTCGCGGAGGAACAACCTGCCGTGAGCCACAACCGGATGTGACCAGCTGTCACCGCCTGCGGGAATCCTGAACTTTCCGTGCAAACGGTATTCGTGCTTTGAGGCACCAATCAGACCGATGACTCCATTCTGATAATGAAAATAGAGCCGTCCATCCGCTGCTGTGACCGACGCTGACCCGGTGCCTGGTCCGCGGCGTTTCCAGAGGACTTTTCCGGTCTGGAATTCAATGCAGGTTGGTAAACCATTGTTACTTCCATGGCCACCGTAGATGTGATCATCAATCAACACGAAGCCGCCGTGATGATTTTGAAACCTGTTGCCTCGCAGCCGATAGATTTCCTTTGCTTCGATTCCATCTGTACGACTGGCTCGAGTCAGTTGAAGCAGAACGGCACCTGAGTGATATCCGTTGGCAGAAAAGACAAAGTCACCGTGAACAATGGGTGTGGGGATGTTGGCCGTTTGATTGGAAATGTCGTTGTAGCCCCACAGAAATTTTCCGGTTTTTGCCTCAAAGCCTGCCAGGCCGCGACCGGTGAGTTGTATGTATTGACGCACACCGGCTGCTTTAGACAGAACCACAGAGGAAAATGCAGCGCCATCACGGCCCTTTTCACCAATCTGTGGCATGCGGGATTTCCAGATCAGTTCTCCAGTATGACGGTTCAGGGCAACCAGCATGGCGTCATCTCCTCCCGGCGTACAAATCAACCGGTGACGGTCGATGAGGGGAGATTCACCGTATCCACGACCGGACATCAGTTGACCGCCGAAATCCTTCGTAAAACTGCGCTGCCACAGTAGTGTTCCTGCTTCTGCATCCAGGCAGACGAGTTCACCATCCGGATCAAGTACATAAACGAGACCATCGTGGAACGTAGGAGTGGACATGACATTGCGTGATGTTGTACCGACGTTTGTCATCCAGTTGTGTTGACCGGACTCAAGGTCCAGGGAAAAGCACAGCACTGCGTCATCAATTTTTCCTGTGGTAAAAACCTGTCCGCCGGCGATGACAACACTTGAATAGCCATCGCCGATTCCTGACGCCCGCCAGTCGAGTGCTGGAGACGATTCACCCCAGGAACTCAGCAGTTCTGTTTCACCGGAAACCGAATTTCTGTCGGTTCCTCGCCACTGGGGCCAGTCATCCGCACAACCATAAGCAGTAAATTTGCTGCAGATGGCCACCAACAGCAGGTTCTTGCAGGCCGGTAGAAGGGCTGCAAGTCCTGTTGGTGCGTGATGAGATCCCGGACCGCAAAGGGTTTGTCGGGAAAGGAGTTTTAACGTTCTGCGAGGTGGTGCGACCATGAATGTATAAATAATCCACCACACCGGTTGCATGACAAAAAATCCTTGCCCGTGTTACGGAGCTTCAGGGAGTCGTTTCTGGATTTCCAATTGCGTTCAAGTCGATGATGACAGTGTCGGTGTTTCGCAATTTGAGGAACACAGGATCCGGTAGCAGAAAAACTTTTGTGAAACAGCGTGCTGTGAACCGCGCATGTTAAGAATTACGATCGCAGACCGGGGAGTTCACCGGTACTGTCAACAAGAATTTTGACATTGACATCCATGCGATTCAGCATGGTCACACAAAGGTTACTCAGTGGAGTTCCTCTGTTCAGCTGGATGTGTCTGTATTTCTGCGATGGACTGCGTACTGTGACTTAACGCCGGGACTCTACGGACATCTCGTTGTCCGGCTGTGTCGGGCTGACCTGTTTCAGCATTCGGAATAAGTCGCTGTCTGTAGTCAGGATGAGTCGTGTACTTGTGTCGAGTGCCGTTTCGTAAACTTCAAGGGTGCGCTGGAAGTTGTAGAAGTCACCGGTTGCGCGAATGGCTTTCGCATACAGTTCGATGATTTCGGCTTCGACTTCACCACGAAGACGTTTATTCTGTTCTTCGCCCTCACCAAGAATTTCTTCTGCAAGGGCGTTGGTTTCATTGATAATTTCCTGCTTGCGCTGCTCACCCTCATTGTGGTACTTGGCAGCAATCGCTTCCATAAAAGCGGTGAGTCGTTCAAAACTTGCCTGCCGCACTGACTGCACAAATCCGATGTTACTGACGCCGACATCCACCAGTTCAATTCCACGGTCGAGGGCTGCGCCATCATCACCATCATCACCTGCAGTCAGCTGAGACTTGATTCGCTGCCGAATCTCTTCCATGATTTTTTGACGACCGAACAGAATATCTGTCTGTTCACCAACTTTGGCCAGATCTTCTGTGGGATCGAGAGCATCGGATTCTGTGTCCGGAAGATCCTCCAGGCCGAACGAGTAGGTCAATTCGCGATCTGAACTGCGAACGACTTCAGCAAGGTCATAGGACGTGATTACGTCACGAACACCTGCCCGAACCCGCTGACGGACCTGTTGCTCTGCATTGCCCACAGTCCGCATGACTCTCAGAAATGTTTCCGGATCGGTGATCCGCCAGATCGCCCAGATGGCGATTTCGATCTTCTTGCCGTCTTTCGTCGGCAGATCCACCAGGACATCATTGCGACCGCTTGCCCAGAACTGACGAGTGCGAGGGAGACGGCGAACTTCCTGAATCAGAGGATATTTGAAGTACAGTCCCGGCTCAGTGATATTCCTTACCGGTCGGCCGAATTCCAGCAACACGGCCAGTTCGCGTTCGTTGACTGTAAAAACTGAACTATAGGTCACCATCAGTACCAGGAAGGCTACGATGACTGCACCCGGACCTTTGATGGAATTGTTTGCAGCCATCATTTGCTCCTTTCATCAAGATTAAGCAGTGGCAGCAGTTGCTGCAGATCGGAATCGATGATTGTCTTGTTTGGGACTTTGGCAAGTACCTTCTGTAGTGACTCAAGATACAATCGCTGTCGGGTTTCTTCGGGCGCTTTGGCAAACTGTTCGTACTGCACCATCAGTGCGTCAATTTCCCCTTTGACTTCTGAACGACGTCGGGCCGCGTATCCTTCGGCACTCCGAATCGCCCTGTCTCGTTCCGCTCGAGCTTTCGGAAGCAGCGTGTTTTTGACTTTGTTTGCGTCGTTCTCAAGTTTGTCGCGGGTCTGAACCGCTTCATTAACGGCTGCGAATGAGGGTTTGACCTGTTCCGGAGGTGTGACTCGCTGAAGCTGCAGGTCTGTGATTCGAATTCCACACTCGTACTTGTCCAGCATCGCCTGAGTCGCTTCACGGGCTTCCTGGCGAATTTCCATACGAGCCCCGGTCAGAACTTCGTCGATTGAGTAGTCTCCGATCAGTCGATTCATCACGGTTCGACCAACAACGGTAATGATGTACTGAAGAAAATCTTCCTGTTCGGCAACCTGTGTGTAGAAGGTAAACAGATACTGCTGCGGATCGGCGACCTGCCACTGAACGGTCCATTCAACAGCTGCTGCATTGAGGTCACCGGTCAGCATCAGTACGTCCTCTTCGTTGGTGCGGCCGGATGGTCGATCGTCCGGGAGCCCAAACGGCATTCGAATGGTTCGTTCACGCATGTCTGCACGCAGAACGCTGTCAACAAAGGGAATACAAAAATGCAGACCGGGATCGGATGTGGAGACATAGCGACCGAATCGCAGTACCACGGCTTTCTCATTGGCCTCAATGGTGTACCACGATTTTGACAGCAGGAGTATCAGAATCACGGCTCCCAGTCCGACCGCTGCGAGTCCGATATTACGTTTCACGTCCTCGGGACGGATGTCGAAATTGAACTGGCCTGAAGACATGAGCTGACTTCTCCTGCGATGCTGACTGACTGTTCCTGAGTACGTGCTCTATACAACCCTGAGCGGCGTTGACTCCAACGCCAGGTCGGCAGATTAATGATGTCACCGACAAAACGAGATTCAGGGCTGTTAGCTGATTGTGACTCGTCACTGTGTCCTGTTTTCCGACAGATTCGTTCAAAACAGTCTAACCGGCATGACAGACAGGATCGCTGGCAGTTCGCCTCGTTTATCTGATTCACCGAAATTCAGATCCCGGAATAACCGTTCAGGTACCGATTACATTCTCCAGCTTCATCGTTGAGTTCTGCGCACAAGATTTTGAACTAGGTTTTTCGGGGGCCGGAGCATTTCCCATGCAATACGACATCGCTGTCATCGGAAACGACGAAGCTGCCGTCGAAATGATGTGTCTGGCCGCGAAATCGGGCAAACGTACTGCCGCTTTGCTGCCGGAATCAACTCATTCAGCATGGTTGGTGGGCCTGGCGCTTAAACGTTTGATTTTGGATCTGCTGGCTGATCAAACTGTCTGCCGTCGTCAACTGCTGGCCCGCACAGGGTCACCACGGCTTCTGCGCCAGCTGATTGCAGGCGCGATTGTCAGAGAAACCGAAGAACTGGCCTGTACGCTCGAACATTTGAAAATTCATATATGTATGGGACAGCCCCGGTTTATTGACCGGAATTCTGTATCGGTTGCAGACGGGCGGACATGCAATCGAACTTCTCTCAGTGCAGATCACTTCGTTATTGGCACCGGTGCGCGATATACAGCGATGCACCGACCTCTCGGTCTGATTGAACTGCATCGTCCTGAATCGATGTTCGAAGGGACTATTCTGCCCCGCTCGGTTTGTCTGTTGGGTGGAGACAGTTTCGGATGCGGTATGGCAGCACTATTCAGTCTATTTGGAGTTCAAAGTCGTTATGTGGCGCACGATGGTCAGGACTCAGCCATGCTTGAGCTGGCTTATGCTGCGGGGGTTGAGATCACGTTCCATCTGTCAGAGTGTGGCTCGATGCGATCAGGTGGAGTCCTGTCCAATTCTCATGCAGATGTGGTTGACTGCCGCCGAACCGTCGGGTTCACTGAATACCTCAATCTGTCGTCTATCGACGTTGAAGCCGACGAAAACGGCCGACTGTGGTGTTCCAGCGGTTTCGAAACCTGGTGCCGTGGCGTGTACGGGATTGGCGACGTTGTCGGTTTTTCTGCTGACAGTACTCTACATCCCTCCGTTCAGGCTGAACGGATCCATCGACGCATCAGCCCGCAGGTTCCACGACCTCGAATTATGGATCTGTTTGTGAATACAGAAGAGCAGCATGGTGTGCCGCTGCAGCGACCGGCGTCCGATGTGTTGAACAACTGAAGATTCAGTGAAGCGCTGAATCTGTGCCGCAGTGACAAGTTTGCCTGTGTGACTGACTGGTCGGTTCTCTACAGACAGGACAGGAAATCCGGTGGTGGTTGTGCCATGAACGTCAGAACGGTTTTGAGAATCGGATGCTGGAACTCCAGGCGCGCTGCATGTAGTGCGTGGCGACACTGTGAGGGGTGACTTCGCTCATCGGTTGACACAGCCCGCACCGTGCCCCGATGACCGTAGAATTCATCGCCCAGTACCGGATGGCCGATCTCTGCCATATGAACCCGAATCTGATGATTGCGGCCGGTATAAGGCTGACAGGCGACGACGGAGATCCGTTGAGTCCGCTGCAGGACCGTTACCCTGGTTTTTGCGGCACGCTGACGGATCGCATCGGATTTTGCGGACATCAATATGCTTTGACCGCCTGGAAGCTGACCAATCTTCAGTTCGATGATGCGTTCATCAAAAGGAACCCGGCCCTGTACCAGAGCGACATAGGATTTCTTCAGTCTTCCGTTCTGAAAGTCCTCTGAAACCAGCCGATGCGTATGGTGTTCTTTGGTCACAACCATCAGGCCACTGGTCATCCGATCCAGTCGATGCACAATCCCCGCCCGCAGCAGACCCGGCGCCGGTGTCAGCTGATCAAGATGATTCTGCAGCACATTGGTTAATGTACCGTTTTGAAATTTGCCGACCGGATGAGCCACCATGCCGGCAGGTTTGTCGACAACAATCAGCCAGGGATCTTCGTAGACCAGCCGGACCGCCGTGCCGTCAGGATCCAGCAGCTTGTCGGGCGGTTCCACAAGTCGAACACTCACGGTCTGTCCGCGATAAACCCGCTGAGTCCGGATCGCCGGTAAGTCGTTCACTCGTACGAGGCCCGCCGCAACCATGCGGTGTAGTCGCCAGGTCGTATAGTTGCGCAGGTGTTTCGCCAGGAATGAGTCAATCCGGACACCGCTGAGATAAGAGTCCACGGTGAACACGGGTTGCAGCGGGGCAGTCATGGAGTCAGGCCGAATCACGGATCGTCGTCACCAGTCGTTGGACCGGTCCTGAGTAACCGTCAGGATCGCAAAGTTGCTGCAGCCTTTCAACGACAGTCCTGCATGTGAGAACTGTCTGTTGGCGCCGGACAATTCCTCTCACATCAGTCCAGTCAGGGTCGTGACCGGCGAACGCTTTCATCACGACAAGATCCTCAGCGAAAACCGTTGTCAATTGAGTCTGGTCGTTTATCGTCCACACACCGGCGCACTGACATCCTGTCTGCTTTAAACCGAAATCCGGCAAGGCGATGTCCAGGTCAACTTCATTCGACGTCTTGGCAAGTCAGACACGGATTTACTGAGCGAATTGGGCAGCATCCGGTCGATGGCCAGGCGCCGGTTCTCGTCGTTCATTTGTTCCAGTTCCCGTGTTTTCTTCCAGTACCGGTCTGATACGTTTCCAGTGTGACACAAATTCAGCGTTTTCGCGAGGTGCCATTGATGAAGGTGTCAATTGAGTCATGATGGGCTGCCGCACAACCAAATCAGAAGTCTGGTCTGTTGCAGTGCCGGGGAGGGTCGAAGATACCCGTCATATTAATGACTCAACGGTGGATGATCGATCGGAAATCGACAACAATACAAACTTGTTCGTGTGGAATATTCGGCACCGTTTCAGTCACCATGGGTCACTTTCGTGAGCACTGGCTCTCATTATACCGTTCTGGCGCGACGATTTCGGCCTCAGGCCTTCAGTGATGTCGTGGGGCAGGAGCATGTTTCACGGGCACTGCAGAACGCAATTCGTTCAGAACGTGTGGCACATGCCTATTTATTCACCGGCGCCCGTGGCGTGGGAAAGACCTCTACTGCGCGCATTCTGGCCAAAGCACTCAACTGTCCCGACGTTCAGGACGGTGTGCCCTGTAACAAATGCGAAATCTGTGACGGAATCAGCGCCGGAGGTGATGTGGATGTGATGGAAATCGACGGCGCCTCTAACCGTCGTATTGAAGACATCCGCAGTATCCGGGCCAATGTTGGCGTGCGTTCGATGCGAACCCGTTTCAAGGTGTACATCATCGATGAAGTGCACATGCTCACGCGCGAGGCGTTCAATGCCCTGTTGAAAACGCTGGAGGAGCCACCTCCCAATGTCAAATTTGTGTTTTGCACAACAGAGCCGGAAAAGGTTCCCGATACAATTTTGTCACGATGCCAGCGTTTCGACTTTGGTACTATTGAAGATGATTCGATCGGCCGGCGACTGAAAGAGATTGCCCGGTCTGAAGGATTTGAAGTTGAAGACGATGCAATCGAGCTGATTGCCCGGCGCGCCCGCGGGTCGATGCGTGACAGCCAGTCACTCTTTGATCAACTGCTGGCGTTTAGTGAAGGAACAGTTCAGGTCGCTGATGTTCATCGTATGCTGGGGACAGCCGGCGATGAATTATTGATCCGACTGTTTGAGAGTATCACGCAACGGCGGCCTGGTGAAGTTCTCAATATTTTGGAACAGACGCTCACTGCCGGTGTGCAGCCAGGTGAAATGCTGGATCAGTGCGTTGGATACCTGCGTGACATGATGGTGATATTGAACGACGGAACCACTGTACCGCTGTGCAGTGTGCGTGATGACAGTCGTACGGTTCTCGCGGAACAGGCCGGACGAGCAACGTTGCCGAATGTGATGGCCGCGTTTCAGATTCTTGCGGAAGCAAGAAGTCGCATGCAGCGGAGTACCTTTTCAAGGGTGCTGCTGGAAATGGCTCTGGTCCAGATCTCACTGCTGGAAGATCTGAGTGCGATCAGGGATCTGCTCTCCGGAAAGCTGCCTGAACTGCCGGAAGTGAGCAGCGATTCTGTTCAAAAAAAAACGAATGATTTGTCGGGGCAGAGAGATCCCTCTCAAAGTTCCACCGAGAAATCGACTGTCACTGTCCCGTTTAATAGCCAGTCATCCGAAGAATTATTGTCACAACTGGTTTCTCTCGCGCCGTTTACGGTGTCTGCGGCGCTCAAAACCACAGAACGTCTAGCAGTTTCTGAGCCAAACGCGGTAGAATTAGTGCTGGATTCGTCCCTTGAGTTTCAAAAGAAGGTGCTGGAGACACCGGAACACCGATCAACGATTCAACAGCTGATTGAAAATTTGACCGGGGTTCATGCTGTTATTTCGATTCGGTCGGTTCTTCAGATGGATCTTCCCGCGGAAAAGGATCCTTCATCTGGAGCTGGACATTCAGCACCGAAGCCGTCGGCAGATTCGCGGGCGGATCAATCTCAGATCGTTGCAAATCGAAACGATGTTGACCCGGGACTGGATGCATTTGTTCAGGAAGTTGTGGACGTATTTGGGGCCAGAGTTGATCGTGTCATGAATGCTCCCGTCAAACGGGAGGCGGAGTGAATTTGAGATCTCTGAGGAACCATCAGACTCGTAGTGAGTGAGGAAGTGTCGTGATTAAGGGACTTGGAAACATCGCGTCGATGATGAAGCAGGCTTCAGAGATGCAGGGCCGTCTGGACCAGGCTAAAGAGAAAGTGGCCGGAATCCGGGTGGTGGGAATCGCCGGAGGCGAAATGGTAAAAGTCGAAGCGACAGGTGACATGAAAATTGTATCAGTCGTGATCGAGCCATCCCTGATGGAAACAGGTGACCACGAAATGGTTGAAGAGCTGGTGACGGCAGCCACTAACCAGGCGCTGCAAAAGGCAAAAGAAGCTGCGGCATCAGCGATGTCGGATGTTGCCGCAGGAATGGATATGCCGGGTTTGAATGAGGCGTTGTCGAAACTTGGGATTGGTGGGTGATGCCGGACCCGTCGGCGAATGATGAAGCATCTGAAAATCAACGGAACAAAAGCGGATGGCAGACAGAAATCAAGCCACGTCAGATCACCCTTACGGTCCAAGTGTCGCTCGGCTGATTGATGAGTTCGCACGCCTTCCCGGTATCGGTCGTAAATCGGCCGAACGTCTGTCCAATTATATCCTGTCCTGTTCGGGTGCTGAAGCGAATCGACTTGTGGAAGCCGTTCGTGACGTGAAAACCAACGTCAAACGCTGCACGGTTTGTTTCAACCTGACTGAGAACGATGTCTGTCGTCTGTGTCGTGACCCTCGTCGAGACCGTTGTGTGGTGTGTGTTGTCGAACAGCCGAAGGACGTAGTTGCTCTGGAATCAAGTGGTGCATTTCAGGGGGTTTACCATGTCCTTGGCGGTCGGATCGCTCCGCTGGAAGGGATCGGTCCCGAAGATCTTACAATCAGTCAACTGGTGCAGCGCATTCGAAACGACGGCATCAGTGAACTGGTGATGGCTACGAATCCAACGGTCGACGGTGACGGAACCGCATTATTCATAACGAACCTGCTGCAGAACGATGATGTGACGATTACAAGGCTTGCCCGTGGGATCGCATCGGGCAGTGTCCTTGAATTTGCCAATTGCGAGATGCTGGCGGATGCGCTCAGAGGACGCCGAACATTCTAAAATAACAAAGTTAAGAGAACGGCAGACCAGATCCAGTCCCATGAATGACATGGGGGAACACGGATCATAAAACAATTTGGCATGCGATTAGAAATTTCAAAATTTTTTCATTCGGTATGTAGTGTGTGAACCGGATCAGTCACTGACTAACTTTGGTTTTCGCATTTCAGAGTGGTATCAAGGTCTACCACACCCGACTTCTGACGTTCGTCATCATACTGATCAGTCATTCAACTGTTTGTAGCGCTTAACAACAATGCACCTGAATATTTCTCAGCAGATGAAAATGAGTCAGCAGATGAAGCTGGCTCCCAGAATGATCCAGTCAATGGAGATTCTGCAGCTGAATATGATGGGACTGAATGAACGCATTGAACAGGAGCTGGTGGAAAACGTTACTCTGGACGTCGTTGATCGCGATCGCGATGCTCCGACGGATGAAGCTGATGTTGTCATCAAGTCGGAAGATCCGGCAGAACGTCGCGAACTGGCGAAGGACGTGGAAGAACGTGAGCTGGTTGCCGGCAAGGACAATAACAACGAATCGGACTTCGAACGGCTGCTGGAGATTTCATCAGACTGGCCGGAAGACAATGTTGGTTTTGGCGGTTCCAGACCGTCATCCAACCAAATCAGTGACAGCATGGATCGTCAGCACGATGCCATGGCAAACATGACGGCCAGACCACAGTCGCTGCACGAATATCTGATGGAGCAGTTTTCATTCGCGACAGCAAGCGAGCCCGAACGTCAGTTTGGAGAATTTCTGATCCAGCACCTCGACCGTAATGGTCGTTTGCAGAGCCTGCTGGCAGAGATTGTGCAGCAGTTCAACCGGACGTGGGGCCATGAGTTGACTCAGGAACAGGCTGAGTCTGTTCTGGCAACGATTCAGCAGCTTGATCCTCCGGGTGTCGGTGCTCGTGATTACAAAGAAATGCTGTTGCTTCAGCTGCGGGACCACATGCCTTTTTCTGATGTGATGCGAGTACTGATTGGCGATCATCTGGAAGACATTGCCAACAATCGACTTCCACTGATTCAAAAGGCGACCGATTTTAGTCTGGACATGATTAAGGTCGGGATAGAGCAGATTCAGACGCTGAATCCGTATCCCGGGCGAGGTTTCGAGCAACGTCCCGTTCAGCGTGTCACACCGGATCTGTCCCTGGAAAAGGACGAAACGGGCCGGTACGTTGTCAAACTGCTGGATGAGTATATACCTGAGCTGCGAATCAGCCCTCGTTATCAGAAGATGATGCAGGCAAACCCGACTGCGGAAACGAAGGAGTGGATCAAGAAGAAAGTTGAATCGGCTCGATGGCTGATTGAAGCCATTGAACAGCGTTACAGTACTCTGAAAAAAGTGGCCCAGGAAATTATCGATCATCAGATCGAGTTTCTTGACAACGGACCGGAGCACATTGCACCGCTCAAGATGCAGCAAATTGCTGATCGAGTGGGTGTACATGTCACAACTGTTTCGAGAGCCGTTGACGAAAAATGGATCCAGACGCCGCGCGGTCTGTTTCCATTGAAGCGATTCTTCAAGCATGGAACTCAGACGTCCAGCGGAGAGGATATTGCCTGGGAAACGATAGGAATCCGTCTCCAGGAACTGATTGACAGCGAGGATAAGAAAAAGCCACTCAGCGATGATGCGCTGGTTGAGGCACTAGCCGGGAAGGGTTTGAAGCTGGCACGTCGTACCATTACTAAATATCGGAAAAAAATGGGTATTCCCAGTTCTCGTCAGCGTCGTGAGTACTAGAAACCGCTGACAGCCACCCGATGGATTCCGGCACTCCCTGTTCGTGTTTTCAGTGTCCCTTTAGTGTCGTCAGGAACCTGAGTCGGTGTTAACGGGTGGCTCGTCAAACGTCAGATTTGCGGAACCCCGTTTGCCGGACGGTCTTGAGTCCGTATCAAAAGTCCCAGGAGATTCGATGCTTCATGCAGTGATCATGGCCGGCGGCAGCGGAACCCGCTTCTGGCCTCAAAGTCGCGTCAAAATGCCCAAGCAGCTGCTGACGTTGTCCGGTAACCGAACGTTGATTCAGCAGACTTATGATCGTTGCGACGGAATGATCGCCGCTGATCAGTCCTGGGTCGTCACCAATCTGTTACAGGTGGAACAGACTCGAACCCAGCTGCCGGATGTTCCTGGCTGCAACGTTCTGGTGGAGCCGGCAGCACGCAATACGGCTCCTTGTGTCGGCCTGGCAGCAATCCATGTGCTGCAGCAGGATCCTTCCGGCATCATGTTTGTAATGCCGGCGGACCATGTCATTTCAACGCATGAAGACTTTCAGGTGGCAGCCCAGGCGGCAGTCAGCCTGGTTGACCAAGATGCGCAGCGTCTGGTGCTGTTTGGTGTACCACCGTCGTTTCCGTCGACCGGCTACGGTTACATTGAACGTGGTGAAAGACTCGGTGCCTCTGAACACGTGTTCGAGGTCAGATCGTTTCGGGAAAAGCCGCCAGCCGAGACGGCGCAGCAATATCTC
Source organism: Fuerstiella sp. (assembly GCA_022447225.1). Classification (NCBI taxonomy): domain Bacteria; kingdom Pseudomonadati; phylum Planctomycetota; class Planctomycetia; order Planctomycetales; family Planctomycetaceae; genus Fuerstiella; species Fuerstiella sp. The sequence continues at coordinate 247,047 of JAKVAZ010000011.1, forward strand.
GATGCCGGTCATTTCTACTGGAATTGTGGAATTTTCTGCTGGAAAGCAAAGACCATTCTGGACCAGCTTCAGCAGCACGAGCCGGACACGTATTCACGGCTTATGCGTCTCGCCGCAGTTATTGGAACAGACGATTACAACGCCGCTCTCGATGTTGAATTTCCACAGATGAACAGCATCGCTGTCGATCGAGCCGTACTGGAACGTGCTGATCAGGTATGCGTGATCGAAGCTCCTTTCAGCTGGGACGATGTTGGAAGCTGGCTGGCCGTACCTCGTCTTCTGGGTACAGACGAGGATGGGACTGCAGCCGATGGGCTCGTGCGTTCGATCGATTCAAAGAATTGCATCATTCGGACCACAGACGATCATCTGGTTGCCACACTTGGAATGGAAGACTGCATCATTGTGCACACCAGGGATGCAACCCTTGTTGCGCGTCGTGACGACTCGGAACGCATCAAAGAACTGCTTGAGATTTTGAAAGATCGAGGCGATACACAGTTTCTGTGAATCGGGGCGACAGCCGATCCCGGCAGATAAGGGGCTGTACGTGAACGGCGGGTTGCTCTGTCTGTCCCGCGTTTGGTTGTCGGACGTCCTTGAGCCTGTCATGATCTCTTGCTCACTGAACGGCAGAGACTGGCTCTGCGGCTGAGTCCATCAACAGACGGCGGCACAGAACACGATGGCAGAAACCTCTCAGAGTTCCGAACACGATAACAATGCATATTCAGCCTCGTCTTCGCCATCCATGGCTCCTTCGACGGCCGTGACCCTCATTTCTGTAATGATGTTTCTGCAGTTTTTTGTCTGGGGGGCCTGGTTTGCGACCCTGGCGGCAGCGTTGGATACTGCCGGGTTGGGAGACATCATCGGGGATGCCTACGCGTCTGCGCCAATCGCTGCAATACTCTCTCCTTTGTTTCTCGGCCTGATTGCGGACCGTGTGTTCCCTTCGGAAAAAGTGATGGGTGTCCTGATGCTGGTCGGAGGAGCAATCCTGTTGATGATCCCCGGTCTGGCAGCCGGGGGAACTGCAAACGGTGGAACCATTGTCTGGATGATCCTGGGACATCTGCTGTGCTACATGCCCACGCTCGGACTTGGTAATACGATCGCTTTTACCCACATCCAAAAGCAGTCAGATTTTCCAAAGATTCGGGTGTGGGGAACCATCGGCTGGATTGCGGCCGGGCTGCTGGTTGGAATTCTTGGCTGGTCCAACAGTTTCAATATTTTCTGGCTTGCAGCCGGGAGTTCGTTTTTGCTGGGAATGTTTTGCTTCATGTTGCCGAACACGCCTCCTCCGCTGAAGGGGAAGCCGATGGACTTGCGGTCACTTTTCATGGTGGATGCGTTGAAGCTTTTGGGCGATTTTAACTTCCTTGTCTTCGCGATTTGCTCCACTCTGATCTGTGTTCCCCTGGCTTACTACTACGGTATGACATCCACATTTTTGAATCAGGCGGGATTCGCGGAATCCGCAGCGACGATGACGATCGGCCAGATGTCGGAAATATTTTTCATGCTGCTCATCCCGTTCTGTTTCCGGAAGCTGGGACTGAAACTCATGATCTCGGTTGGAATGATCTGTTGGGTCGTGCGCTATGCCCTGTTTGCGTTGGGTGCTCCTGATCAGGTGACATGGATGCTGCTGCTTGCAGTGGCACTTCACGGAGTTTGTTACGACTTCTTTTTTGTTACCGGATTTATGTACACCGACCAAAAGGCGCCCGTCGCCATCCGTGGTCAGGCGCAGGGGCTGCTGGTGTTTCTCACTCAGGGCATTGGCATGTTTTTTGGATACAAGATCATGGCCGCGGCCGCGTGGCAGGGAGTCGATTTTGGATGGACTATCGGAAAATACGGAGAACAGGTTACCAAAGGAAAAGAATATACGGATGCGCTCACGGCTGCTCGCGGGGAACAAGACACCGTCGGATTCCTGGAATCGTTTTCTCAATTGTTTTCGCGCAGTCTTCCCGCAGGTCTTGATTCTGAACTGCTTCACGCAACCATGATCCAATGGAGGAACTTCTGGATGTTTCCCTCGATTCTGGCCGCAATGATCCTCGCGATCTTTGTGTTGTTATTTTGGGACAAAGTTCATCCGGAGAATGAGGCGGAGCCCGCACCAACCGAAATCTGATCTCCATCCCCTGTCACCTCACTGCGCCTGCTGTGGAATTGATTCAGATGCAGTTTTCCGTCCTTCATTGATCGGTCGACGGTGCGCTGAGTTTCAGGAAGAAGTGATAACAATCACGGAGGGAGATCTTGTCATGCGGGATTTTGGGATGCGGTGCAAAAAAGATCCGGAAGGCCGCATTCCAACTATCCATCTGGCCAAAGCGAAATTTCACAGAGAGAATCACTCAACATGGTCGTTTAGCTCGAGCGGAGACCGGTGGTAAACCATGTTTCGCGGGTGATCGTCTGTGAGATGCTGCAGTCCGTCGGATTTTCTCGATCTGGACACACGGGAGGGACTTCGACGATATTGCGAGGAGTTCAGCAAATGCTACCCTGCGATGCTGAGCAGTTTACGAGTGTAGCAGCGGGTTCCGATTTAGGTGCGGCGGTGGCACATGGAATTACAGTTTCCGTGTGGCAGACAATTTCTCCGTACATTGTGATCTGGAATCTGCTGCGTTGACGACGAGTTCATTAATACTGTTTTGATGATGAAACAGGATCGTTTTTGCATAACCATCGGGAATCTGTGATGCGGGACGAGATTGACGCGAGCAGAACAACGGTCCTGGTGGTGGACGACTCTCTGACATATCGGACCCTGGTCACCCGCCTTCTGGCGGTCGAACGACCGAATTGGATCGTATTGGAAACGTCTACCGCTGCTGAAGGGCTGGAAATACTTGCCAGTCAAAACGTAACTGTGGTTGTGGTCGAATTTTTTATGCCCGAAATGCCAGACGAGCCATTCATCACAGAGGTGGGGCGGCGTTTTCCGGGTGTCCCGGTCATTCTGATCACTGCTCCCGGTAGTGATAAAATCGCCGCGAAAAGTCTGGAACTGGGTGCCGTTAATTACGTTCCGAAACGACGGCTTGCAGATGATCTTGTTCCTGCTGTGGACGATGTTTTGAGAGGCGTGCGGGAGTCGACACTGACTCGTGAGGTAGTCTCCCATATTGTCAGAAGTCAGACCAATTTTCGGATCGAAAGTGACCTGGAGCAAATTGAAGCGCTGCTGCATCTGATTCGTGAACGTCTGGAAACTCTGAGGTCTCTAACGGACAATGAGGTTCAACAGGTTACCGATGCCGTTCGCGAAGCCCTGATGAATGCACATATCCATGGCAGCCAAACCCGTTCCGGGACGTTTGAGTCTGATGGGTCGGTTGACAGCGCGGAGTCGGGGGCAGTGGCCCAGTTGATGATTAAAGTGGAGCTTTCAATTTCTAAAGAACGTTTGTGTGTTGTGGTTACAGATCAGGGGGCAGGGTTTGATACCAGTACCGTCGATGAATCGAAACTACGAAATGGATTTCGTATTATGCGTCGGAACATGGACCGTATCGAATTCAACAGCAGTGGCAATCGGATTGGTCTCACCAAAGAACTCATAACACCGGGAGCGGTGTGAAGCACGAAATTCGGGTGCCGAGATCCGTTAGTCAGCACTCACCAGCCCCAGACGGAATGACGAAGTGGCCTCCATTCTTGTTGTTGATGATTCCGAAGCTGAGTCGGCCAGGCTTGATCGACTGCTGTCCGTGGACACCACTCGCAGAATTCAAACATCAGCCTGTGGCGAAGAGGTGTTTGGGATTGTTGCTGCCCAGAACATCGATCTGGTTGTAACAGGACTGCAAACTGTGGAACCGGACGATTTGGTGTTCCTGGAAAAATTTCAGGCGGAATTCCCACGTGTTCCGGTGATACTGATCGCACAACAGGGCAGCGAAGAGCTCGTTGTTAAAGCGTTTCAGCAGGGCGTGTCCGGATATTTGAATCGGGAGTCGTCGGCTGGAAATTTGAACTCTCTGGCGGAACGACTGCTGGCAAGGCGAGCCACTGACATGGCTCGCTGGGATCTGTTACGTCGTCAGGAGCTTGATGAATACGAATTTAAACTGCAGAGTCGGCGTTTGCTCATGTCGGCCACAGCCGGTTTCCTGCGACAAAGGATTCAGGACTCTGATATATGTCCCGCACAGGAACTTCTGCGACTGGGAATCGCACTGGAAGAGGCACTGCTGAATGCGTGTCTGCACGGTAACCTGGAGCTTGATTCCGCTCTACGTGAACAGGACGGAGATCTGTTTGAATCTCTGGCAGATGAACGCTCTGAAGTTTCACCCTGGAAAGACCGGTATGTCTACGTTAATGCAGTGGTGACCCGTGAATGCGCACGAGTTACTGTTCGTGACGAAGGAAGTGGATTTGATCCCGCAACGTTACCGGACCCGACCGACCCGGAGAATTTACTGAAACCCCACGGACGGGGAGTAATGCTGATGCGGCTGTTCATGGACGAAGTCATCTGGAATGAAAGCGGTAATGAAGTCACCATGGTCAAGAAGGCAGCAGCGGCCTGTGATGAAAAGTAAGACGGAGTCTTTGGCTGTACGATTCCAGTCGGAGACAGGTTTTTCGGCGAAACTATTGACACTATTTGCAGTTGAGTTTTTGTACTTCCTGTGGATCACCTCAAACCTGTTTCAACCTGTGACTGTCAGAAACAATGTTTCTACACGTGACCAAGTGATCTGAAACCAGGCATTGGTGGCGATCAACGGCGGTTACCGTTTGTTAGAAATGTCATTGAAGTGTTTTCGGCGGACTTTGCGGACACATTTCAGGGGTTCCTGTTTTGCCGGGAAATGAGGCCGGAGTTGGGGTATTGGTTTGCTTGGAAAAATCAGTAACAAGCGGCACCGCTATCGAGGTGCAACCAGCCGCAGACACGTTGAATCAACACCTTTGATGACTACTGGAGCAGCTGTAAACGTTTTCTTCAGGACCGGGTGATTCAAATGAGCTCTATCATCATCGTCGACGACGCGCTCACTGACAGGACACTGATCAGCGAACTTTTGAGCAGTGAATTGAATTGTGAAGTACAGACTGCGGAAAATGGTCAGGTTGCCCTCGATTACATTGAAGCGCAGAGGCCCGACATCGTACTCACTGATCTAAAGATGCCTGGAATGGATGGACTTGAGCTGTTGCGGTCAATCAAGGAAGACCATCCGATGATTCCTGTCGTGCTGATGACAGCGCAGGGCTCTGAAGAACTCGCGGCAGATGCCATGAAGGCGGGAGCAACCGACTACGTCCCCAAACGTCGGCTGGCTGAAGACCTGGTTCGCACTGTTCAGCGCATCATCGTCGCAAAACAGGAATCGATGGTTTCACCGCAGTTGATGCATCGGCTGGAACATTGCAGTCAGCTGTTCACACTCAGTAATGATCCATCACAGATTGGATTGGTGGTTACTCACCTGCAGTGCATGCTGCGTTGTCTGCCACTGTCGGATGAAACCGAACGCATCCGTGTTGCCCTGGCTCTGGATGCAGCCTTGTCCAATGCACTGTTCCACGGCAATATGGACACTGGTCTGGAAGTTCCCCGACCGAACCACGTTCGAAGGAACCAGTTATTCGCAGAACGCTGGAATCAGAAGCCATGGTGTGAGCGTCGAATTCGTCTCACTGCAGAGATCTCCCGGCAGCAGGCACGATTTATTGTCCAGGACGATGGGCAGGGATTTGACACGTCGACGATCGATCCGAATGTACTTAGCCTGGAGAGTGAAGGTGGTCGGGGCTTGCCGTTGATGTATCTGGTTATGGATTCTGTGGAGTTCAACAGCGTGGGTAATGAAGTGACACTGATTCGAAACTGTGTCGCACAACAGGCTTCGGGATCATCTGACTGAATCAGGATACTCATCCTTGATCCAGCAGCGTCGTTAGGTGCACTTCCACACATTCTGCCAGTCGTTCGACGTTGTATCCACCTTCCAGACTGCTCACCAGCCGTCGCGAAGCGTGAGTCTTTGCAACCTGACAGACCAGCGTTGTTAAACGGGCGAAATCTTCTGATTCCAGGCCAAGGGAGCCAATTGGATCTTCTGCGTGAGCGTCGAAACCGGCACTGATGATCACCAATTCCGGTCGACAGTGGTCAGCCGCCCTGGAGAGTTCTGTTTCAAATGCAGACAGATAGTCGGATCGTGAAATTCCAAACTTCAGCGGCAGATTGAACACGGTTCCCAGTCCGGCACCATGACCCGTCTCCGATTTACGACCTGTTCCGGGATAGAATGGAAACCGGTGGGCCGAGAAGAACGTAATCCGTTCGTCTTCGTACACGGCATCCTGGGTCCCGTTTCCGTGATGGACGTCCCAGTCCACAATCAGTACTCGCGACAAACCCAGCCGTTCGACAGCCGCTCTGGCTGCGATCGCCACATTGTTCAGCAGACAAAATCCCATGGGAGCGTCCCTGAGCGCATGATGTCCGGGGGGACGTACCAGGCACAGTGATTGTTGGTGTTCCCCCTGAACCGTTCGTTCGACAGCATCCACGACGGACCCGGCTGCAATTCTCGCAGTCTGATTCGACTGACGACTCATCACTGTGTCGCGCTCAACCCGCCCTCCCCCGGTTGCTGCAGTTGTACGCAGGCTTTCCAGATGATCCAGGCTGTGGCAGGTCAGTAAATCATTATCAGAAGCCTCCACCACGGGGAGGCGAACGACATGATCCAGCAGTCGACTCTTATGTAATCGACCGTGAATATGTTCCATCCGGGTGACAGATTCCGGATGATCTCCGGTATCGTGCTGTAAGAAAACGTCGTCCATGTACAACAAAGTCACGGCAGTTTGCTCCCAATGTTGCGCGGTCTTTTAACAGATGACTGTCATGTGTAAATAACGACGACGGTTGTTGGCTGATGCCGTCTTATTTCGTCAGGTCTTCTTTACCGCCTGACTGCTGGTGTTTTATGGATTTAACCTCCATGGACAGATGCGTACTGTGTCCGGATGGAGGTGGACACATCAACAGAAACACAGTCTGTCAAAACGGCCATTGATTTCCGTCATATGGCTTCAATACGAGGCGTGCCGGATCGATCCTGACATAGCGAATGAGCTTTCGTTTCCAGGTGTATGTTACGTGCACCGTTCCGTCAGACGACTGAATCACGGCCGGATACGAAAACTCCGACTGTTGTTCATTATCAAGGATCGCAGCTGCCTTCCAGGTCACACCGTCGTCGCTCACACTGACGTTGAGCATTTCGCGGCCACGAGGTTTTGTTCCGGACCTGTTCGTGTGATTGTAGATTAATAAATGTCGACCGTCTCTCAACGTGACAGCATCGATTCCTGAACCGGGATTAGGTAATGACGTTTCTTTGAGTTTTGTCCAGGTCTTTCCGGAGTCGGCCGAGGACGTGGTCAGGATTCGGGCGTTTCCGTCTCGGTTTCGGCACAGTGCTTCAATACGACCGCTCGGATGCCGCAGGAATGTCGGCTGAATGGCTTCCATTTTTTTTTCGGAACCGACTGCTGCGGTCCGTTGCCAGGTCGCCCCGTGGTCCTGTGTGAATTCGAAGTGGACTCGCCAGCCGTCATACTCGGTACTGCTGCCGCAGAGCAGAGTTCCGTCGTTCAGCAGGATCGGTTTGTTGCGAACCGGTCCGTCAATATGTTCAGGAAGGCGAACAGGTGTTGTCCACGTCTCACCGCAGTCGGCAGACGACATTACCATACCCCACCATGTGCGCGGCGAAGGGCCACACTTATAGAACAGCATCAGAGGTCCGTTTGGATACTGAAACAGGACCGGATTCCAGGTTGGATGGCGATGAACCCCACCATTCGTTCGTGCGTACTGAACACCATTGGCAATCTCAACCGGAGTCGTCCATCTTTCATTGATGTTTCGAACAACCCAGATACCAACATTGGGATTGTTTTCATGGGCCCCCCCAAACCATGCAGCGAGGAGGCCATTTGGTGTTTCCTCGATCGTTGATGCATGACAGGAAGGAGTCGTTGGATTTTCACCGTTCAGGAACTGTGTGGACACGATGCCAGGAGTATCTGCGAGCGCGATCGCGGTTGAAAACACAAACAGAGCCGGAATGAATCCTCGTATTGCAGGCATGAGATACCTCGGTCGTCTCTGAATCACTTTTCGACATTATGTTTGTACGTGATGTCGCGGAGGTAACCGCACCACGACGCGTATGACTGTGATGCGTCTGCAGTCGATCACATTCAGCATCCCCCATTTTGTAGCAGATTGCGCCGTCAACGCCGGTCGGGTCGCTGCTTTGCCTTGGAGGGACACACTGTATCACAGTGACAGGTATGTGTGATTATGACGAATCGCCTGACCGGTTACGAATACAGGTTCCGGAAACAGTGTGCCGGTCGGCAGATTGAGGAGAAACCGATTACAGCAGAAAATCTGCTATTGATTGTTCGCTGGTACCACCTGAGCAAAACGGGTTTTCCAGGCTTTTTGATTGCCCGCTGTTGTACACCAAAGAAACAGTTGTCCCGCTTCATCGGTACGCGGTTCAATTCCCATTCTGTGTCGACCGGCAATCGAACGCAGCACTCGGGACGGGGATCGCCGTTCGACAGGTGCTGAATATCTGATCTGCTCGAATTGAATGCCGTCTGTGGCCAGTTGCTGATAAGAGCAAAAGCACGGGATCTCGACAAGATCAGCGATGCGATCAATGACATCGGAGACGTTTTCGTCCGGCAAATCCACTGTCACCCGTCTAAACATCCTGGGCAGGATCGCTGTCACACTTTTCTGATTCTTCCAGCCAACCGGCCACAGATTGCTGGACTCATCCCCTGCATCGATCTCAAGCAGCAAACCTTTGCGAGGATGCTGCATGACTCGAAAACCCAGACCGAACTGTGCCAGGGCGATCGCCAGACCTGTACCGCTGCTGACTGGACGCAGGTCGATAGTCGGTACAGCATGATCCTGTGCCGAAACTGCGCTGTGTGTGTGTGACTCGGCAGTTCTGGTGACGGTGAACGCGGATGGCAGGTTGAGCGCTTGTGTGACAGATTCAGGTGAGGACAGTTCGACTTCTTTGGGGCTTTTTACTGCAAGAAGTTTGAGTACTTCTTCATACTGAGAGACCGAGAGCCCCCAGGCGGGACGCAGTCGAGTCGGACCTTCCGGTCCGTATCGGGCAAGGTCGTCAAGAAACGTTTTCAACTGAGGAGTGTCATTCAGTCGGAATCTGCGCTGTCCCAGATTCAATACACCTGAACGGTCCAGTAGTCCGATCACTTCAACGACACGCCGGTTACGTGTCCGGTAGCGGATTCCAGGTCTGTCTCTACCATCATTAGTGGCAATGGTGACCCGATACCCGGCGCTGCGGAATAACTTTGACCAGTCTCGGTCTCGTACCCGGGTTGCTGCACGACTGCCGGCCAGCACGCGAATTTCAAGGCGGTAGGGACCGTCAAGTTCCGGAGATTCCGGAAACACAACGTGGCCCTGCTGAGGTTCCAGACAGGACCCGGGGGACGCGGCCAGAACGATTACAATAGTCCAGATGATTCGCCGAAAGAGTGCCTTCATGAATGTATTGTGTCGCGATTGCTGCTGCAGAGCCATACGAATTGCGGTATTCCAGGAAAGGCGGTGAATCGAAAACGGAGTCCTCTGTGAGTGACCTGGTAAAACCACTAGAATTGCTGTGTTTACGTTCAGAAGTTATGTCACTCTGTCATTCATATGACCGACGTACAAAGACTCAGAATTTGATACATGTGTATGGATACCGGAGATTTTCAGGTTTTGGTCTGAAACATTGGATAGTCATTCAGCCCTGCTTGAATCAGTGACCGTCCCTGCGGGAATGTGTAGCATGGATGCCTTTCAAGTGCGACACCGACTGGAATACGTGTTTTTCTGTGTGGTGGTGTTCCTGATTCAGTCACTCCCGCTCCGAACGGCCGAGCGAGTGAGTGATGTGTTTGCTTTGTTGATTCATCGACTGCCGGCGAAGATCAATCGTCGCCAGGTCGCCGCCGACAACATTCGTCAGGCTATGGGAGATTTGTCTGAGCAGCAAATCGACAAAATGATACTGGGGATGTGGCAACACCTGTTTCGGATGGTGATTGAAATCACTCAAATTCGGCGCCGGCTGCGGCAGGAAACGTCCATGCTCATTCTTAACTTCTTCCAGCGGGAAAAATGTGTTGCCGCAGTCCTGTCGGGACGCAAGGTTATCTTTCTGGGTGGTCATTTTGGTAACTGGGAGATCTCCGTGACCACCTTTGGTCATTTCGGTTTTCCCATGGGAGTGATTGCTCGAGACCTGGACAACCCCTGGCTTCATCAGTGGTTTCAGGACTATCGGGAATCCAGCGAAAACTGGATTATTTCGAAGAAGGGGGGAGGGACCGATCTGACCAGGTCCCTGGAAACCTGTGGCATGGCATCCTTGTTGTGTGATCAGGATGCCGGAGGTCGCGGTCTCTTTGTCGACTTCTTTGGACGTCCGGCGTCCACGTTCAAATCGATTGCTCTGCTGGCGATTGAATATGATGCCATGATTGTTGTGGGCGGGGGACTGCGACTACCGCGGACTGGTTCGACTCGAACCAACTGGGTTCCGTTTGAACTGGCGACTCAGGCTGTCATTGACAGTCGTGATTTTGACAGCCCAAATGCGCTGCAGGAATTGACACAGGCCTATACCACAGCACTGGAACAACTCATTCGCCGGGCACCTGAACAGTATTTCTGGATTCACCGCCGCTGGAAGTCTGAACCTCGCCGCAAAAAACGGACCTCAAAGAAAGCTGCGTAGCGCTACAGACTGTTTGAACTATGAGGAACTGCTACGAGCGGTTGTATCCTGCGATATGACTGCGGAAGACCCTCCAGGCGATTCCTCCTGTTATGAGGGTAAGGACCGCTCCACTCAAATGCCAGATGCCCTGCGATTTTCCGTCGACCTGGTGGCTGACCGCCATCACAATGACTGAAACCAGTGTCGCTGCTACATAAATGAAACATGCGATGTCTCCCGCAGGACTGCACGAGTCGAGTTGTTTGCGGACTCCCGGCAGAAATACGGTAGCGGCGCAGCATGCAGAGGATACTGAAAGTGTCGTTCCCAGATAGATGAACAATCCCAGCAGTGAACTTTCCAGCAGTCCGGTACTCACAAGCAAGTGCTGGATAACAATCAGCACCGCTGCAATTGCGGTCTGCAGACCGATGGACAGTCCCGGGCCGCGTTGCTCCATAGAGAAGACCGTCGGGAACACACCGTCAGAAGCCATTTGAGAATAAACCCGGGGTCCGGTCATGATCATCCCCGAGATGGAAGACAACAGTCCCAGTGAGACGGTGAAACGAATCAGTCGTTCCAGGTTTGGTCCTCCAATGGCCTTTGCCGCAATCGCCGCGACCGGGCCCTGACCGACGATTGCGGACGTCGGCGTTGCGGTGACAAAGGCAAGATTCAGCAGAACGTACAAAACCGATACTCCGGCAGTCCCGAGTAACAATGCTTTAGGAACTATGCGCGCCGCTTCCCGCGACTCACCTGCCACATAAATAGCAGCATTGAATCCTGCGTAGCTCAATGATATCCACACCAGAGAATTGGCAATAGCGGTCAGCGACCTGCGTATTGTCGCCGGTGAATTCTCAGTCGCTGAAAAATTCCAGTCGTGAACGCCGATTTTAAAGACGGCGACCGCCAGAAACGCCGTGAGTGCTGCCACCTTCACGGCTACTACTGCATTTTGAGTGAATTGACCACAACCAGGTCTGAGACCATGCATCAGCCCAAACAGAATGACGACTGCTACAGCCAATGTGTCTTTGGGAATTCCGACCGGTCTGACGGTGTCCGGCATCGCGTATTGCTCAAATGCCACCGCAGCTGTGGCAATGGCGCCGCTAAAGCCTGCGGTTAGAGATATCCAGCCGGCGAGGAACCCGGCCAGTGGGTGTACGGTACGACTGAGATACAGATATTCGCCGCCGGACTGAGGCATTAGTGATGCCAGACGTCCGTAGGCTGTAGCCCCACACAGTGCAATGACTCCACCGAGAATCCAGCACAGAATGACTCGGGCGGGGGAACCGACTGCAGCCAGTGTATACCCCGACGTGGTAAAGACACCGACTCCAATCATACTGGCCACAACCAGCAGAGTGAGCGACATGACGTCGAACGTTGCACGAGTATTGCGCTCAGTCATCGAACTCTCTGCCATGAGTTGACTGATTCAGATTCGAGTGATTATGTACCAAGTGTCCAAAGGCGGCGTTATCAGTCGGGACTGGTCGGTTTTGTTGATCGTCGATTCGATTGTCTTCAGGAAACCAGCAGGTATCAGTGAGGCGATGTCAGAATCACCATTCATCTGAGCATTCGTTGCGGATTGCATGGCGGCCCCGATTCAATGATCAGGACGCCGCGCGAAGATACCTGAACAGAAATCACTGAGGCATGTCCCGGACACTACGCGTCGGGCCGATAGTCTGCCTTGCCAGGAATCTCTGTCCGGAGACTCAGCAGATGCGATCCGCAGGCGATATAAAGTGTCTTGAGGTCACTTCCACCAAAAGTACAGTTCGTCAATGTGTCTTCCGGTGTCTCCCGGAAGGCAAGTAGTTTACCGGTTGGTGAGACAACGTGAATTCCTGGCTGTGTATCAAGCGTTTCACTTGTGTTTCGCGTGTCATGGAGACCGGCTGCGACATAGAGATTTCCTTCGGCATCGATACACATCCCGTCACCACTGCGCCCGGGGTAAAAATCAATCAATACACGTCCGTTTGTCACGGTGCCGTCTGCGTTGAGATCATAGACGCGAATATCCCGATGATGATTGGCGTCGGGATGAGCTTCTATCAGGTACAGTTGTCGGTTGTCAGGTGACGTGACAATCCCGTTTGGCATATGAACATCCGGCCACGCCAGGATTTGATGGATCGACCCGTCTGTGTCGATGCGGTAAACCGCTTTAACATTTTCACCCGCAGGATCCGTGACAGACGACCGTGATGTGAAATAAATGCGTCCTTGATCATCCATGCAGAGGTCATTGGGTTTAGCCAGTGGCTTTCCTCCATAGCCGTTGGCGAGTACTTCAATCTCACCTGTTACTGAATTGGTCCGCGTGACACGTCCAGCCTCCCCTTCACACGCCAGCAGACTTCCATCGGGTGCAAAATAGAGTCCGTTTGTTCCGTGTGAGTCAGATCGGAAGACTGACAGTTCCCTGCTGTGTGGGGTCCATTTCAGAATACGGCTGGCAGGTACGTTCGTGAAGAACACGTTGCCGGCTCGGTCTACAGCCGGGCCTTCCGTGAAGACCACTTCGTCCTGGACGTGCGCGAGCACCTGAACTTTGCCGAGATAGCGATCCGAGTTCAGTCCTGCATATTCGGTGGGGGCTCCTTTAGCAACCCATGAGAATCTCGCAACAGCGGCGGCGGCAGCAGTTGTTCCGATAAATTGACGTCGTGAAGTCCGGCGATGTGAGGTGTGTTCGTACATGGCAGGGATGTGTTTGGAAAGGGAGGTGTCACGTCTGAAGTTGCGAGATTGTCTTGTGCACGTCTGCAAAGTCAATTGCCAGCAGTGCCAAAGACGACATGATTTCCGGTGTTACCGGGGATGTCCCTCCCGGCACAAGACGATTTTTTTCCGGCACAAACCTGAGAATAACGGAGGGACTGTCAACACTCAAACCGGGATGCGATCGATTCCTTTGACCTGACTTATATGAGTGCCTGCTGTAAACGGGAATGAATTTTCTTATGCTGTTGTTTGACCGTTCTCACCGGCACATGTACGGAAGAACGATTGATCAGGAACCCTGAAAGGATCTTCTGTCGGGGGGTTCTGAGACACAACAGACCGAAAGCCCCGTGATGCGACGATGGCTCTGTTCCGGTATTCTGTTTATTTCAGCTTCAGTGGCGCTTTCCGGAATGTTGAAAGCCCAGGAGGAGACGCAGCTTTCTGCAATCCACACAGCGACCGGTCCGGACACAGAACAACGGTTTCCGCCACTGATTCTTCCTGATGGTTTCCGGGCAACTTTGTTTGCCTGTGATCCACTGATTGAATATCCGTCTGTTATCGCCATCGGTCCCCGGTTCGGATCTGCGTTCGTTGCCCATGACTATATGACGGGACTGGGCGTTGAAATAATTCGACGCGACGAAGTCCGGCTCGTCGAAGATTCTGACTCAGACGGCTACGCCGACCGTTCCACGGTTTACGCTGATGAATTCAATTCGATTCAGGGACTGGCGTTCCACGACGGTAGTGTCTTCGTTATGCATGCTCCTGTCCTGACCCGACTGCGCGATACGGACGGCGACGGGATCGCCGACGAACGACGTGACCTGATTCGGGGACTGGGCCTGCCACCGGAAGAGAACGACAATCGTCTGCATTGTGCCAACGGGGTTGTCGCCGGGCATGACGGCTGGCTTTACCTGTCCCTGGGAGATCGCGGCTGTGACGTACAGCGCCCGGAAGGTGATCGCCTGCTGTTTCGGCAGGGAGGAATCCTGCGGTGTCGTATCGACGGATCCGACCTGCATGTGTTTTCGACAGGTCTGCGCAATATTTATGACGTGGCACTTGACGATGAACTCAACGTTTTCGTACGCGACAATGAGAACGATGGCGGTGATTACATGATTCGTGTCTGTCACTGTTTCTTTGGTTCGGATCACGGCTATCCGTATCATTACTACGAACGACCGGACGAACCCATGCCGCCCCTGGCTGATCTGGGACGGGGGTCTTCTGCCGGCGGTACTGCTTATCTTGAAACGGCTTTCCCTCCCGAGTACCGAGAGAGTTTGTTTTTCTGCGAATGGGGTCGGGGAGTCGTGCGGTATCGCCGCACACGCCGGGGCAGCAGTTTTGAGTCGATGACCGAAACAGACTTTGCCATAGGCGCCAGTGACGATCCCTATGGTTTTAAACCAACTGATCTCGTCGTCGACCGGGACGGATCAATGCTGGTTGCCGACTGGTGCGACGGCCAGAGGCCGAAACGGGGCCGTGGAAGGATCTATCGGATTTCCTTCGCTGACTCCGATGCATCTCAGCCAGATGCAGGTTCACCACTGGAGGAGACAGAATCGTCTGAACTTATCGAACAGCTGAACTCGGCCGGCTACCAGCAGCGCGTCCGGGCACAACTTGAACTGCAAAGACGCGGCGCCACTGCCACTGCACAAATTGTTTCCGGTTTGCAGGCAGGAGAACTTGATGTTTACGCGCGACTTCATGCTGTCTGGGTCATTGCCTGGACATCGACCGGTTCTGTACCCGAAATCCTGTTTGATCTGGCAGCGCGGGATTCCGATCCTCGGGTACGGGGGCAGGCCATCCGCGCCATCGGTGACCTGACAGATCCGGTTCTGATCAACAATCGCTTGCTCAGTGAATATGGTGATTCGCAAATCCTGCAGCGTATCGCCCGCATCGCGAATGATGCCGATCCGCGAATTCTTCTTGAGGCTCTGATTGTTATGAGGAGACTGGCATGGTCACAGGCACCTGACTGGATTGCTGACCATTTCACCATCGATGACCCGGCCGTGGCTCATGCCTCACAGCAGACACTTCGCAACTGTTTAAACTGGCCGGCAGTCGTGCGTTTGCTTGATGATGTACCTCGTCTCAGAAAAGCTGCGCTGCACGCGGTCGCTGAAGTTCGATCCGGATTCCTGGCGGATCATCTCATCCAGCGCATGAAAGAGGCAATGAATTCCGAACATCGACGTGAGTATGCAGATGCTCTGACACGAATCGTCAGAAAGAAAGCACCGTGGACATACTGGGGCTTTCGCCCGGCTGCTCGCCCGCCGGCAACGATCGAGTGGGAAAGCACGGAGTCCATCGAAGAGGCTCTCAACGATGTCCTTGCGGACCCCGACCTGGACGTGCGAAGCTTCGTGCTCAGCCGCATGATTCGCGAAGGTATTGTTCCTGAAATTTCATCGCTGATTCAGTGGCTCCGCGAGGATACCCGCAGCAGTCGAGTTGACAGAATTCTGGATGCGCTGCGAAACAGAGATCCGGAACTGATAAGACCGATTGTTCTGGAAACAGTCCTTCGAGAGGATTTAGCTGATTCCAGCCGGTTGACAGCGTTGTCGATGCTGGCAGAGTTTCCTGCAGAAACATCGGAGGAAATGATTTTTCAGATTGTGAAACGCCTGGAAGACGGTCGAGTGCTCGTGTCTGCAATTCGCGAAACCGGAACACGTCCTGGAATCACAGCCGATGAACTGTTGCTGAAAAAACTGTCTTCAAAGTCTTCCGCTGTTCGTGCCGAAGCAATTCGGTCACTTGCAAAACGTGGGTACAAAGAGGCGGGTCTGCAGGTGGCACGACTGATCGGGGACGCAGACGGAACTGTCAGGCTGGCCGCTGCAGAAGCCGTCGGCCCTCTTGGAGTGGTTCGAATGAGTGATCAGTTGCTGGAGTTTGCAGTGGGTGACGATGATCCTCTGATATCTGCCAGTCTGAATTCTTTGCGGCAGCTGCGGGACGGTCGGGCGGTTACTGCAGCATCAAACGCTCTGGACCGCCGCCCGACACAATTGGCTGCTATGGAATATCTGAAAGCATTCGGAACACCTGATCAGATTGATTACGTTGTTGCTGCTGCAGCAGGCAATCCGGCTTCTGATTTTCAAAACAGAGTTGTCAGGACACTTGTCACCTGGCAGAACCGATTCGCGGATTCTGATGGTGAGATCCAGCATGCAATCGCCACGATCCAGGGACACAGCGGTCAACCACTTTTCTGGAATGTTTCGGGGCCGCTCACTGAGGAATCGGCAGAGGATCTGCTCAGACATTTGAATAATCCCGGCCTGTCTGAACCGGAACACACCAGTGGCCAGCCGGTGATTGCCGAAGGTTCACCGGCAACACTGAGCCTGCAAAAATCTTCTGAAGGGGACTCTGTCTGGCTGGCCTGGACTCCGGTTCGTCTCGAACGTTCCGAAAAAATCGAAATCATGGCGTCCGCCGGCGGCTATCTTAATCTATGGCTTGGTAGTAATCAGATTCATACCCGTGAACAGTCGGCCGGGTTCCGGCCGGACTCAGATCGGATATCTGCACGATTCAATCAGGGAACAAGTCGGCTGATCGCCCGGGTGCAGCCAGGTGAAAACAAGAGGGTACAGTTTCATTTACGGTTTCGGCGACGTAGTTCGAAGACGGAGCACGAACAGTTAATTTTGCACGCCCTGACCAGCGATGGTGACGCGGACCGCGGTCGTGTAATCTTCAGGAATGAACAAAAATCTACCTGCATTCGCTGTCATCGTCTCGGTTCTGAAGGCGGACGCATCGGCCCGGATTTGACGGGTATTGGCAGCCGATTTTCAAGAGTCCATCTGATTGAATCAATTCTGGAACCCAGTCGTACTGTCGCCCCCAGTTACGCCACAGTGGTGGTGACGTTAACCAGTGGCCAGGTGATGACCGGTATTTCGGTCTCGAAAACTGATAAGACGCTTGTACTTGGCGACAATCAGGGGAAACTTCATGAAATCGCCACTAACGATATTGATGAAACCGTTACGCAAACGGTGAGTACGATGCCGGAGGGACTGGAAAAGAAACTGACGCGGCGGGAATTTGTAGATTTGCTGGCATTTCTGGAATCAGAAAAATCTGCCCGCAACCACTAAAAGGGTGTCCGGAAACGGACCCATGATTCAGGGAGTTGCAAGTGATTCGGTTTTCGGTTCGTCTGTTGGTCCCTGCTTTGTTGGTCCTGAACGGGGTGTTCGTGATGGCTGGGGAAGCACGTTCATCAGAGATCGTGGTCCGTGAGGACATCGTTTACGGACGGGTACATGGAGCAGGATTGCTGGCAGATGTCGCCTATCCTGTCGTTGACGAACCGCTTCCGGCCATTATCTCTGTGCACGGTGGTCGCTGGTATGGCGGTCACAAGAAAGATGCATCAACGATCGTTGTCAGGCAGTGGGCTGAGTTTGGTTTCTTTGCAATGTCGATTGACTATCGACTGGTGAGAGCGAGTCCGGCTCCGGCGTGCTATCAGGATCTGCAGTGTGCGATTCGCTATGTTCACGCCCATGCCGATGAACTCAATGTCGATCGAGAACGCATTTTTCTGATCGGGCAGTCTGCAGGAGGACACATGGTATCGCTGGCAGCGACACTGGGTGATGGTCCTTTTGAGCGTACCGGTGGCTGGGAAGAGGCCCGCAACGATGTTCGTGCTGTGATCAGTGTTGCCGCCAACTACGAACTCACGACACTCAGTTGGGGCGATATCTGGAATCCATCAGAGGGCGATGCTGTTGAGGCCAGAAGACTTGCCTCGCCGGTTAACCATGTGACCAGCGACATGAAACCACTGTGCATTCTGCATTCCGACAATGACCGTTCTGTTCCGATCGACAATGCGCTGCTGATGGTCGATGCGCTCAGGAAGACAGGAGTTACTCATACATTCCATCGCTATCCCGACAAAGGGCACATGGGAATCACTCCGGAAGTGATCGCTCGTGCCCGTGAGTTTATCTCACAGCAGTCACAGTTGAATTAATTCACTGACTGTCGACAGGAATCGTGTCACAGTCCACCGTTTGAATGAGAGGGTTGTTATGAGTCTTTCACGACGTAGTTTCCTCGCGGGGGTTGCAGGCACGTTGCCGCTGGCACAGACCGCTTATGGCATGCAACAGCGCCGACCCCGGATCGCTGCGCTGACCACGATCTATCACAAGTACTCGCATTCCCAGCACATCGTTGATCGCTTTCTGGAAGGATACGGCTGGGAAGGCCGTCACCACCGCCCGGCGATGGACGTGGTTTCGCTGTACGTGGAGCAGGTTGGGGACAATGACCTCAGCCGTGATCGAGCCCGTTATCATCCGAACATGAAGATCTACCCGACTATTGCTGAGGCGTTAACGCAGGGCGGCAGTACGCTTGACGTCGACGGCGTGCTGCTGATTGGTGAACACGGTAAGTATCCGGACAATGAAAAGGGACAGAAGCTTTATCCTCGTTATGAGTATTTTCAGCAGATCGTTGAGGTGTACCGACAAAGTGGGCGGACGGCGCCGGTCTTCAACGACAAACATCTGTCGTGGAACTGGGAATGGGCGAAAGAGATGGTGGATACGTCTCGAGAGATGGACTTCGGGTTCATGGCCGGATCATCGCTCCCGGTGGCTCGTCGATTGCCATCACAGGATCTCCCCATGGGTGCCGAGGTCGAAGAAGCCATCGGCGTCTGGTCCGCGGGAATTGATGCCGGAGATATCCACGTGCTGGAAGCCATGCAGTCAATAGTCGAACGCCGCCGCGGAGGCGAGACGGGCATCCGGGCCGTTGAGGCTCTGCGGGGCGAGCGGTTTCTGAACGCGCTGCAGTCCGGATCCTGGGAAGGCGGCGGCTGGGACCCCCGGCTGCTTGAAGCCGCATTGTCCCGCAGCAATACGATCAATCCGCCACGTGAGAACTGGGGAGTCGTCTTTCCGACGACTGATGACATTCGTCGTCTTGCTGCGGGTTCATATGCGTATCGTTTTGAGTACGCCGACGGAATGAAAGCGACGATGATTCAGTTTCATGCGGGTCCGGACCAAAAAAACGGTGGTGTTGTTGGCGATTGTACGGTCGCCGCCCGATTGAAGGGCGGCGAGATGTTTTCAGTACTTACCTACCTGCCGTATTATTCGATGCGGAACTTCTTTAATCCTCAGGTCCATCACATCGAATCCCTGTTTCTGACAGGCAAATCACCTTATCCGGTGGAGAGGACCCTGCTGACCACCGGCATGACGGCAGCGGGTATCGAGTCCCTTTTTCAGAATCAAAAGCGACTCATAACACCGCACCTGGCAGTTGAGTATCAACCGACAGCGGAATCGACATTCTGGAGAACGTAATCAAACACTTCGGGAAGTTTTGTTCGAGCTCGTCATCGAGGTTTTGCCTCAGTCGACCTTCGGGCGTTATGCCAGAATTTCTTTGACAATTTCGCCGTGAACATCTGTGAGCCGATAGTCCCTTCCCTGGAAGCGATGAGTCAGCTGTTTGTGATTGAATCCCAGCAGATGCAGGATCGTGGCATGCAGGTCGTGAACGTGTACCGGGTTCTCGCCGACGTTGAATCCCAGCTCGTCGGTCGATCCATGTGTGACACCGCCTTTGATTCCGCCCCCGGCCAGCCACATTGAAAAGGAATTTGGATGGTGATCGCGTCCGTCACTGCCGCCCTGTACCATCGGAGTTCGTCCAAATTCGCCGCCCCAGATCACCATGGTGTCGTCCAGCATGCCCTGCTGCCGGAGGTCTTTGATCAGGGCTGCACAGGCCTGGTCGGTGTCTCGGCAGTTGGCGGCAACTCCATTTTTCAGGTTGCCGTGCTGGTCCCAGGATTCATGGAACAGCTGCACGAAACGCACTCCCCTCTGGACCAGACGCCGTGCCAGGAGACAATTGTTGGCGAATGAGGTTTCGTTTGGCGTTGCACCGTACAAATCTAGAACATGCTTTGGTTCGTCAGCAAGCGACATTGCGGACGGGGCACTGGCCTGCATTCGAAATGCCATTTCGTACGAATTGATTCTCGTCGCGATCTCTGTATCACCAGTGGCATCAAGTCGTCCGAGATTGAGCTGATTGACGGCGTTCAGGGTCTGCCGCTGAACAGTCTCATCGATACCCTCCGGACTGGACAGGTACAGCACGGGATCACCACTGCTGCGAAACTCTACACCGGAATGCATGGTAGGCAGGAACCCGGAATTCCAGCTGCCATTACCTGAGCTGGGGCCCTTCTTTCCGCTATTGAAGACAATGAAAGCCGGAAGATCT